>CAZFQW010000135.1:0-8178 GCA_964521225.1 uncultured Roseobacteraceae bacterium | reverse complement strand
TTAATTAAGGTGCCTGTTTTGAAAGGTACAATTCCTCATACAATGGAGGGTAAATACAGCGGTGGTTATGTGTTAGTAAAGCCAGCTTCTGTAGGTACTGGAGTAATTGCAGGTGGTGCTATGCGCGCTGTTCTTGAATCAGCTGGCATTAAAGACGTACTTGCAAAGTCGAAAGGATCTTCTAATCCTCATAATGTTGTAAAGGCAACTTTTGATGCATTGTTGAAGATGAGAGACCCTCGTTCAGTGGCACATCAAAGAGGAGTAAACTTAAAGAAAGTTTTTAATGGTTAATCTTTGCAAGAATTATGGCAAAATATAAAATTACTCAAGTAAGAAGTACCATTAAGAGACCAGAAAGACAAAAAAGAACAATTAAAGCTTTAGGTCTTGGTAAAATTAATCGCTCAGTTGAGGTGGAAGGTACTCCTCAGGTACTAGGTATGGCTAATAAAGTTAGTCATTTAGTCAAAATAGAAGCGCTATAGTCATAACAGTAAAACTGTAAAATATCAATTCTGATGAATTTACACACACTAAAGCCAGCAATTGGTTCAAGAAAAAATAAGAAAAGAATAGGTAGAGGACAAGGTTCTGGAAGAGGAGGAACATCTACTAAAGGGCATAAAGGAGCAAAGTCACGCTCAGGATATAGTCAAAAGTTTGGTTTTGAGGGGGGGCAAATGCCTCTTCAACGTAGAGTACCGAAGTTTGGCTTTAAGAATCCGAATAGAGTGGCGTATAAAGTACTAAACTTAGACTTCTTGCAGAAATTGGCAGAAGATAAGGGTATTACCGAGTTTACCCTAGATGTCTTTGTAGAGCTTAATTTAGTAGATAAAAGTGATAGAGTTAAAATCTTAGCTCGTGGTACGGTAGATAAGGCATTCACTATTACCGCACATGCATTCTCTGAAAAAGCTAAAACGATGATTGAAACTCTTGGTGGTTCCGTAATTATTGCAAGTTAAGCCTAAATTATAGGTCATGAAGAATTTTATAAAAACGATAAGAAATATTTTTTCTATAGAAGAACTAAGAAATAGAATCCTTTATACTTTAGGATTCTTAGCTATATTCAGACTTGGTTCTTTTGTGGTATTACCTGGTGTCGATCCAACAAAACTGATTGACCAAGGCGGTATTTTTGGTATGCTCAATGTGTTTTTAGGTGGAGCGTTTAGCAGGGCATCAATCTTTGCCTTAGGCATCATGCCATATATTTCTGCTTCTATTGTAATACAATTACTTTCAGTGGCAGTTCCTTATTTTCAGAAATTACAGAAGGAAGGAGAGTCGGGTAGAAAAAAAATTAATCAAATTACAAGAGTACTAACTATTATTATTACACTTGCTCAATCTTCTGCTTATCTTGGCACCACAGTTCCTGCCGAGGCAATACTCATAGATCAGCTTTTCTTTACGGTATCATCAATGATAATTCTTACTTCAGGTACTGTATTTTGTATGTGGTTAGGTGAAAGAATTACAGATAGAGGAATTGGCAATGGAATTTCTATGTTAATTATGATTGGTATCATCTCTGGTTTCCCAGGAGCTATTATAGAGGAAGTTGCAACAAGAGGTACTGGAGGTTTACTGCTTTTGGTTATTGAAATGTTGGCATTGTTCTTTATCGTGATGGCAGTTGTGTTGTTAACTCAAGCAGTAAGAAGGATACCAATACAATATGCTCGCCAAGTTGCATCTGGTGGAAAAAAGCAAGCAGTTAGGGCACAACGTTCATATTTACCTTTGAAGGTAAATTCAGCCAATGTAATGCCGATTATCTTTGCTCAATCATTAATGTTTTTACCTTCACTAATTGCAGGTTTTTTTGCAGATGATAGTGATTCTGCAAGATATATAGCACAAACTTTCTCAACGTTTACTTCTTGGGAGTATAATCTCACTTTTGCAACATTAATTTTGGTATTTACATTTTTCTATACTGCTATTACAATCAATCCTAATCAAATGGCAGAAGATATGAAAAGAAGTGGGTCTTTTATACCAGGAATAAAACCGGGTACTGACACTTCTAATTTCATTAGTGATGTTTTGGATAAGATTACATTGCCTGGAGCTTTATTTTTAGCTATTGTTGCAATTCTTCCAGCATTTGCGAATGCAGCGGGGGTTAGTTTTAATTTTTCTCAGTTTTACGGTGGAACATCGCTAATAATTATGGTAGGGGTTGTTCTTGATACTTTACAACAGATAGAAAGTTATTTATTAATGCGCCACTATGAAGGGATGATGAAGTCTGGAAAGATGCAGGGTCGATCTCAGAATATGGCTATGGTATAAAAAATAGCATTAATTTCCTTAATAAACTATGTCAAAGCAACCAAATATAGAGCAAGACGGAACTATTGTAGAGGCATTATCAAATGCTATGTTTAGAGTTGAATTAGAAAATGGTCATCAGGTTATTGCTCATATCTCAGGAAAAATGAGAATGCATTACATAAGAATTTTACCTGGCGATAAGGTAAAGTTAGAAATGTCTCCATATGATTTGACGAAAGGAAGAATTGTATATCGATATAAATAATTAAAGCAATAAAATTATGAAAGTAAGAGCCTCAGTCAAGAAAAGAAGTGTTGACTGTAAAATAGTTAGGAGAAAAGGAAAGCTTTATATCATTAATAAAAAGAATCCTAAGTTTAAACAACGTCAAGGGTAATAAAATAGAGTTTTATGGCACGTATTGCAGGTGTAGACATACCAGATAATAAAAGAGGCGAAATTGCCTTAACCTATATTTTCGGAATTGGAAATTCTTCGGCAAAGTCTATCTTAGATAAAACCGGAATAGGTTACGATAAAAAAGTTAAAGACTGGACTGATGACGAGTCTCAAAAAATCAGAGATTTAATCAGTAGTGATTATAGAATTGAGGGAGAGCTTAAATCTGATGTTCAACTTAGTATAAAACGCCTTTTGGATATTGGCTGTTATAGAGGGTTGCGGCATAGGAGAGGTTTGCCAGTAAGAGGACAGAAAACTAAGAACAATTCTAGAACTCGAAAAGGGAAGCGTAAAACTGTTGCAAATAAAAAGAAAGCAACTAAGTAAGCTTGAACCCTTGACTATTTATTTCATTTGATTAAGACAATATAATGGCAGCAAAAAGAAAAGATAAAGCTAGAAAAAAAGTTGTTGTTGTAGATGCAGTTGGTGAAGCTCACATTAAAGCATCGTTCAATAATATCATCATTTCTTTAACGAATAAAGATGGGCAAGTAGTTTCTTGGTCATCCGCGGGTAAAATGGGATTCCGTGGTTCTAAGAAGAACACTCCATACGCAGCTCAAATGGCGGCTCAAGATTGTGCAAAAGTTGCGCATGACTTAGGGCTTCGAAAGGTTAATGTCTTTGTAAAAGGTCCTGGTTCGGGAAGAGAGTCTGCTATTAGAACAATTCAAAATTCAGGCATTGATGTGCTTTCGATACGTGATATCACTCCTCTTCCACATAATGGTTGTCGTCCTCCTAAGAGGAGAAGAGTTTGATTGATTTTACAGTTCAATAAGAATTATAAAGTAATTATAAAAAATGGCAAGATATACTGGACCTACAACCAAAATTGCTAGAAAGTTTAATGAACCAATTTTTGGTTCATCACCATCTAAGTCAAAAGCATTAAAAGATAAGCCTTATCCTCCCGGTCAGCACGGTCGTAATAGGAGAAGAAAGCCTTCTGAGTATGCTATCCAATTAATGGAAAAACAAAAAGCTAAATATACTTACGGTATTTTAGAGAAGCAATTCAGAAATTTATTTGATAAAGCAGCAAGTAAGCAAGGTGTAACGGGTACTCTATTACTCCAGTTTTTAGAGTCTAGATTAGATAATACAGTTTTTAGACTAGGTATTGCTAAAACTCGCAGAGGGGCACGTCAATTAGTTTCTCACAAACATATTACAGTGAATGGTCAGATAGTTAATATACCCTCTTTTGCTGTGAAACCGGGAGATATTGTAAGTGTTAAAGAAAAGTCTAAATCTTTAGTAGCTATTGCTGATAGCTTAGGAAGTCAACAAAAAGCAAGATATCAATGGTTAGAGTGGGATTCTTCTAAAATGGAAGGTAGATTCGTATCTCTACCAGAAAGGGAGGATATTCCTGAGAATATTAAAGAACAGCTTATAGTTGAGCTATATTCTAAATAATTCATAATTACACAAATTTAACCTACGAGTATATCATGTCAATTTTAGCATTTCAAATGCCTAACAATGTGGTAATGGAAAAAGCTGATGATTTCCATGGGCTTTTTGAATTTAAACCACTTGAGCGAGGCTATGGTGTTACCATCGGAAATTCTTTAAGAAGAATCCTTTTATCATCCCTTGAAGGATACGCTGTAGTAGGTGTTAAATTTCCTAGTGTTCTTCATGAATTCTCTTCTATTGAAGGTGTTGTTGAAGACGTTACCGAGATTATACTAAATTTGAAGACGGTTCGCTTTAAGAAACTTGGTGAGAATAATACAGCACGTATCAATGTAGAGGTTAGTGGTAAAGAAACATTTACTGCTGGTGATATTGGTGAATTTACAAGTGATTTTAAAGTTTTAAATCCGGATTCAATCATTTGCCATTTAGATCCTTCGGTAATATTGCAACTTGAAATAGTAGTTACTAAAGGTAGAGGGTATGTACCTGCCGAAGAAAACAAAGATACAGAGCAAACTTTAGGCTATATCCCTATAGATGCTATTTTTACTCCTATAAAAAATGTGAAGTATAGTGTTGAAAATACTAGGGTAGAGCAGCGAACTGATTATGAGAAATTATTAATCGATATCCAAACCGATGGTTCTATTCACCCAGAAGATGCATTGAAAGGTGCTGCAAATATTTTGATTCAACATTTTATGTTGTTTTCTGATCAAAATATTACTTTCCAACACGAAGCCAAAGCAGAAGAAGAGCCGATTGACGAAGAATACTTGAGAATGCGCAAGCTTCTTAAAACTTCATTGGCAGACTTAGATTTATCAGTAAGAGCTTTTAATTGTTTAAAAGCTGCAGATGTAAGGACTTTAGGCGATTTAGTAAGTTTAGAAATTTCTGATATGATGAAGTTTAGAAACTTTGGTAAGAAATCGTTGACCGAACTAGAGCAGCTCGTAGCAGATAAAAGTTTAACATTTGGGATGGATGTTTCAAAGTATCGCCTAGATGAAGATTAATATACTACCCAATTTTATTTTAAGAAGATAGAATTTATTGAATAATGAGACACGGTAAGAAATTCAATCATTTAGGAAGAACATCTTCACATAGAAAAGCAATGCTTACAAACATGGCTTCTTCCTTGATTATGCATAAAAGAATTGCTACTACATTAGCAAAGGCAAAAGAATTAAGAAAATTTGTAGAGCCTCTTATAACTAAAAGTAAAGATGATTCCACTCACTCAAGAAGAGTGATATTTTCATATTTTCAAAATAGTGAGGTTGTAACAGAACTTTTTAACGAAGTAGCGAACAAAATAGGAGAGCGTCCAGGAGGGTACACAAGAATTATAAAAACAGGTAATAGACTTGGTGATAATGCTGATATGTGTATTATTGAGCTTGTGGACTATAACGAATTATTGTTAAATGCTACCTCTGAGGTTAAAAGCTCTAGAAGAAGAAGACGTAAGAAGAGCAGCGGGGCAAATACTGATAAGGTTGTAAGTACAGAAGTAGTAGACACAACGGAAGAAGTTTCTGATGAAGAGAATAAAAATGCGGAATAAGTTCTACTGTTAATAATATGTTTATCAAAAGGGAAATGATGTTTTAATCGTTTCCCTTTTTTTGAAATTTAGACTTTATAATTACCCTACAATGGAAAATATTAGCGAAAAAGCTTTTCTATTGCTTCAAGATGGAAGTTTATTTGAAGGAAAATCTATAGGTTACTCAGGTATTACAACAGGCGAAATTTGCTTTAATACAGGGATGACAGGATATCAGGAGATCTATACAGACCCTTCTTATTATGGCCAAATTATAATAAATACCAGTTCACATATAGGCAACTATGGTGTAGTGAATGAAGAGGTAGAGTCTGGTAAAATACAGATAAGTGGAGTGGTGATTAATAGCTTTTCTAATGTGTTCTCTAGAGGTAAAGCATTAGCCGGGTTACAGAAATATTTTACAGATAATAAAATAGTTGGTATTTGCGATATAGACACTCGTAAGCTTGTAAGGCATGTGCGGCAAAAAGGGGCAATGAATGCTATTATTTCTTCAGAGAATGATGTGGAAAAAGCAAGGGAGCTACTTGATAAAACTCCTAGCATGGAAGGACTTGAATTAGCTTCTAAAGTAACTACTAAAGAAATATATGATATTGGGAGCGGAGAATATAGGGTTGCTGTTATCGACCTTGGTGTTAAACAGAATATTTTAAGAAATCTAGCTCAACGAAATTGTACATTGAAGGTATTTCCAATGGGAACAGGTTTAAGCGAAATGCTTAAATGGGAGCCAGATGGTTTTTTTATTTCTAATGGCCCAGGAGATCCTTCTGCCATGCAAGAAACCATTAATACTGTTAAGCAAATGATAGCAACAAATAAGCCTGTTTTTGGCATCTGTCTAGGACATCAAATGATAGCCTCATCTCAAGGTATTAACACCTATAAAATGCACCACGGGCATAGAGGGTTAAATCATCCAGTAAAAAACTTGATTACTGGATTATCGGAAATAACTTCGCAAAATCATGGGTTTTCAATCAATGAAGAAGATGTAAGAGCTAATAAGGAAGTTGAAATTACTCATATAAATTTGAATGACGATACAATTGAAGGAATTCGAATAAAGGGTAAACCTGTATTTTCTGTACAATACCATCCCGAAGCATCGCCCGGACCGCATGATTCAAACTACCTATTTAATGGTTTTTTGAAACTATTAGAAGAAAGTAAATAAGCGAATTAAAGATTCAATTAAGATTAAAAATGACTATAGGAGTTGTAGCAAATAGTGCATGGAATATAGTCAATTTTAGAAGAAACCTGATTGTATCTTTAATTGAGCGCAATTATAGTGTTTACATAATAGCACCTTATGAAGAGGAGTACAAGTTAATTGTAGAGTCTTTAGGGTGTTTTTTTGTGCCTATCGAACTCGATAATAAAGGAACAAATCCCATTAAGGATATTCAATTTATGCGATCATTATACAATCTTTACTCAAATATAAAATTTGATATAGTCCTTCATTTTACTGTAAAACCTAATATATATGGAAGCTTTGCATCGTATTTAGCAAGTATCCCTTGTGTAAATAATGTAACCGGATTGGGGACAGTATTTTTGCATGACAACATTAAAACAAACATTGCAAAGTACTTGTACCGAATAGCATTTAAAATACCTAAGCATATTTTTTTCCAAAATAATGATGATAGAAATTTGTTTTTTGGTGAACGGTTTATCAGCCAAACTAACTCTGTTGAGGTTATTCCCGGTTCGGGGATAGATCTAGATTATTTTAAAGCTGAGAAAGTTTTCAGAAAGAATGCGGTGTTTACCTTTTTAATGGTTGCTAGGTTATTATATGATAAAGGAACTATTGAATATGTAGAAGCAGCGAAAGAACTGAAGAAAAATGGTTTGAATGTTAAGTTTCAAATTTTGGGACATATTGAAACGAATGAAGGGTTGGGGGTTAGTAAAGAAGAATTACAAAGTTGGGTAAATAATAGCCTCATTGAGTATTTAGGAACTACTAACGATGTACGACCTTTTATAAACAAAGCTGATTGTGTGGTGCTTCCTTCGTATAGAGAAGGTACTCCCCGCTCTTTATTAGAAGCAGCAAGTATGAAAAAACCAATTATTGCTACAAATGTACCCGGTTGTAAAGAGGTGGTAATAGAAGGATATAATGGATATTTATGCGAGGCGAAAAGTGGAAAAAGCCTTGCAGATAAAATGAGAAAAATGCTATCATTAGGTAATACTGAATTAAAAGAAAAAGGCGAAAACGGGAGGAAACTTGTAGAAGCGAAGTTCGACCAAAAGATTGTTTCGGAAGCTTATTTACATCAAATTAGGAAAATTGAAGCCCAAAAAAAGCTACTTAAATAAGCAGCTTAAAAAGAAATTAGAGCCTGTATAGAATTTAGTGTATAAGGGAGATTACAAATTTTTTGAATGA
>CAZFQW010000134.1:0-8195 GCA_964521225.1 uncultured Roseobacteraceae bacterium | reverse complement strand
CCTTACTAATAGAAGGAGAACCGGGAACGGGGAAAACCGACCTCCCCATCCATTATGCAAAAGACAGGGGACTCGATTTAGAGGTATATCCCGTAGGTTCTAAAAGTAATGTAGAGCAATTTGTTGCCCGCTTCGATCATGTGAAATACCTGAGAGATTCTCAAATCGAAATCCTCAATGCACAACGAGAAGAAAGAGGCTTGGCAACAAAGCTTTCAACAGGCAACCGAAACCCGGAGTCGCTTGCCGATTACGTGGTAAAAGGCCCTGCGGCAATTGCTTTTAGTAAACCCAATTCTGTATTGCTAATCGACGAAATAGACAAAGCCCCTAGAGAATTTCCCAACGATTTACTCTATGCGCTCAGCCACCGAAAGTTTATCATGCCGGAGTCGGGAGAGGTAATTGAAACCACAGAAGAGCAAATGCCAGCCATTGTAATCACCTCGAACAGAGAGCAAGAGTTACCCACAGCTTTTAAGGGCAGGTGCATCTACCATTACATCGACTTCCCCGACAAGGAAGTCATGGCAAAAATTGTGGAAAAGCACCACCCTAAACTCGATGAACAGGTAGTTAAAGTTGCACTCGACGTTTTTTACCACCTACGCAGGCTAGGTTTAGAACGAGCCCCTACCACCAGAGAAATTCTTAACTGGCTGAAATATATGGCGGATACCGCCCCTAAAGAAGCCGTAAAAAAGATTGAAGGATTAGAAGGAATTGGTGCATTAATCAAAACACAAACCGATATTGAAAGAGTCAATCGAATGATTGGCGCCAATAACGCTACTTTCAGAAGCCCAAACTAAACAATTATGCTCAGCTCACTTCCAGAACAATTTCGCGCCCACGGCTTAAAGGCAGATGTCCGCACCTTGCTTTTATTTAGAAAGGCAATGCAAAAAGGGCTGATTAAAACCTTGGGAGATGTGTACAATGTTTTAAAAGGAATGATTGTAAAAAGTCCGGAAGATATTGGTCCGTTTACAAAAGCCTATTACCAGTATTTCTTGCATCTACCCATTGCTCCTGGGCAAACCCTAGAAGATGCCATTCTGCGCTCTGAAACCTTCGCTAAATGGAAAACGCAGTTTCTGGATGAAGCCGACCGAGATTTCACCGACGAAGATCTTGTAAACGCTTTCTTAGACCAAGTACATCTCACTTCTTACGATATTAAAGAAGTAGTATCGGGGAAAGAAATATGGGATAAAGACAACCCCGACCTCGAAGACGAAGTAAATGCCAAAAACGACCAAGAACCTGCGGAACGCCTACTAGAAAAAATGGCAGACTACTCTGATTTAACGTTAGAAGAACTCTTGGAAAGAATGGAAAAAGTCCGCCAACAGCAAAAAACGAAACACGGAGGAGGGAGCCATTGGATTGGCACAGGCGGAATCTCTCCTTACGGGCACGGAGGCGCTGCAAAAAATGGTATTAGAGTAGGAGGGCAGGGAGGAGGAAAAATGGCAAGAAAAGTAATGGGCGATAAAAACTATTTCCCCATTGATCGAGAGGCCCTACTTAACGATAACAATGTAGATGCCGCCCTCGCCTCTTTAAAAGGAGTGATAGAAGAAAGTGCCACCGAAAAACTCGATGTACCCCAAACCATTAAGGCAGGGCTTAAAAGAGGGGGGCTTTTCCTCCCAGAGTTATCTAGTGAAAAAAACGAAGAACTGAAGGTAATTGTACTCATTGACAATGGAGGCTATTCCATGGCACCTTACATTAAAAGTGTACAAAATCTTTTCAGAAAAATGAAGACCCGCTTTGCACACGATTTAGAAGTCTATTACTTCCACAATACCATCTACGATCACGTTTTTATAGACGAACGCCGCTCTAAATCAATGGCAATTAAAAAGCTTTTAATGCACAACAAAGACTACAGAGTATTTTTTATTGGCGATGCGGCAATGGCCCCCTACGAGCTTACTTCTTCTAGCATTAAAAGCATACAATCCATTGCCCTAAAGTTCAAAAAATGCGTTTGGCTAAACCCCGAACCCCTGCGTTACTGGCCGCATACCTACACCATCCAAGTAATGAAACAGCTTGTGCCAATGTTTCCCCTAACCCCTGCGGGCATAGAGCGAGCCGTAAGAGCTATGAATACAAAAAGTACCCAAGGGTAAAAAAAATATACAGGCAGCATTGAATACAGCAAAGAGGATAATCATAAAGCTGCCTCGGTCTGTGGCTCACCTAGGGTATATACATAAATAGCTCAAGAGCGTCATTCCGCTGCCACGGTGGCCAAAAATTCTGTAGCGGAGCAAAGAATTATCGCCCGGCGACCCGGTTGGAATCTGTCTGTTCGAGATAGAGTGCTTTTAATTAACAGATACTGAATAACTTCTCGCTGCGCTATGAAGTTTTCAGTATGACGGCATTGAAAAAAGATGTGTATATACCCTAGGTGGCTCACAGAACACAAATAGAAGTTTTTATAAGAAAGCCATCGATTAGCATATAAGTTTTCCATTTTATTTAGTTATTATTAATGTATTGTTTAAAATCATTAGCTTGTAGTGATGCGAAATAATGAGTAAGAATTTACTCCTAAAAATAAGTAGCTGGGTGGTTAATATCGTACAACTCTGCAATAGAGACACTGAAAAATGCAGTTTTAGCGTTTGGTTTACTCCAAACCGCTTTGTATTAACTGCCTTTATAATGCCATTATTCATCCTTTTTGTTGTACTCCTACCCGAAGAAGTAAAGGCACATAAAACTGCCAATGATAGCCTTTATGCTTTACTTGAATCTCTTCCTGCTTCTAAGCAACGTGTCGATGTAATTAACCAACTCGTAGATAATGGTATTGTATACGGACAGCCTAAAGAGGCTAGAAGGCTTTCAGAGGAAGCCGTGGCACTAGCAAAAAAATTAGGCTATCAAAAAGGATATGCATTGGCACTAAATCGGTTAGGCACTGCATATTGGGCAGAAGGTAAAATGTTAAAAGCTTTTAATTACTATAATGACTCCCGAAAGGTAAATGAGGGTTTAAATGATAATTATTTACTTGCCCGAAACTTAAATAGTATCGGGAATATCTATGCAGTGCTAGGAAATATTCCGGCAGCAAGAAGTTACTACTACGAAGCACTGCCCTTGTATTATGAGTTAAATCAACCTAAAAGAATTGCAGCAGTTTATAGCAACTTAGGTAAAATACTTCTGGATGCAAATCAGCTCGATTCCGCTCATTATTATCTTAATAAAGCATTGCCTTTAGCGAAAGAACACTACTAGAGGCATTTGCCCATATTGTATTTCAACATAGCGGAAACAGCATTTAAGGAAAATAAAATCTTCGAAGCAAACCTAAACCTAGATATATCTTTAGCCGAAGCACAGAAAACAGATGACACACGCACAATGATTCGTGCCAACCAGTTAAGAGCAGAAATTTTACTAAAGGGTAACCTTTTAGAATCCGCAGACTCCCTTTCGGCACTCTCTGTGAAGATGGCTGATACATTAGAAGTTTTAGAACTAATGTCAATAGCTTACAAAACACGTTCTAAGGTACTTAACGCTCTTGGAAACTACGATGAAGCCTATCGTTTAGTAAACAAGGCGGAGGCCTACAAAGACAGTGTTTTTAACCAGCAAGTGCAAACCAAAATTAATTTCTTTGAGTATAATCGGCAAAAAAATGAAATTCAGCTACTTAAGCAAGATAATGAGATTAAAAACAGAGGGACTTACATTTTAATAGGGCTATTAATAGGTGCTTTGGTAGTAATTTCCCTTTTATACCGAAACCATAATACGGAGCAAAAAGCACATAAAAAACTGGCTGAACAAAACGTTGAAATCGTTCAACAAGCCCAAGAACTCGAAGAGATCAATGCAACAAAAGATAAATTCTTCTCTATCATTTCTCACGATGTAAGGAGTCCTGTTGGTCAGCTAAAGGCATTAAGCGAAATTATTTACAATCAAATAAAAGAGGGGAGTTCGTTAGAGGAAATACTCCCATTTATACAGTCTTTGGTTTCTTCTTCCAATTTGGCGCACGAGTTGGTAGATAGCCTATTAATATGGGCACGCACACAGCAAGGAGTTGTTAAATATGAGCCACAAGTTTTTAACTTAAATGAGTTTACAATTAAAATTTTTGGCTTATTTGAAGCAAAAGCAAATGAGAGAGACATTAGCTTAGAAGCAGCCATCGGAGAGGGAATAGAGGTACTCGTAGATGGCGATATGATACAACTCGTTTTTAGAAACTTAATTAATAATGCAATTAAGTTTACGCCATCAGGATATATAAAAGTATATGCAAAACAGTTAGCTTCAGGTTTTGTAAGATTGACCGTAGAAGACACTGGAATGGGGATACTACAAGAAAATATCGACAAACTTTTCCGAATAGATACCGGGTTTAGCACGCTCGGATTTAAGGGGGAAAAAGGAACAGGTTTAGGCTTGGTGTTATGCAAAGAGTTTATCGAGAAACATGGAGGTAAAATTTGGGTAGAAAGCGAAGTAAATAAAGGCAGTAAATTCCATTTTACATTGCCAATAGCCAAAGAAGAACAATTCTATTGAACCCAAAATAAAGGCAAAGAAAAATATCTGTTTTTTTGTCATCTCGACGGTAGAGAGAGAACACAAACGTTTACTGGACCTATTGTTAGATGCTTCTCTTCGCAAGCTCCGAATGACACCAAAATTCATTCTTTAGGCCAAAAAAAGAAGGTTATAAACCCTGATTCGCATTATCTATAATAAGAAAGGTGCTTATTTCCTGTGAAGTTTTATAAGCATCATGCCCGCTATTTTAAAATAAAACTTTAGAATGGCAAGAACCTCTTTCTTCTTTTTATTAGTATCCTACCAAAATGAGCACCGTTTTTAAGCAAATCTTAAGAATCCCTTAAAGCCTACTTAATGGTTGAACAATGATATTTGTATAATGAAAATATTGATTGTAGAAGACGAACAAGGCATTGCCGCTTTTTTAAAACAAGGGTTAGAGGAAGAGGCTTTTGCCGTAGATATAGCCGAAGAAGGCAAAAAA
This sequence comes from uncultured Roseobacteraceae bacterium, assembly GCA_964521225.1. GTDB lineage: Bacteria > Bacteroidota > Bacteroidia > Cytophagales > Flammeovirgaceae > CAYUJH01. Next base: position 3,151 of record CAZFQW010000134.1, on the reverse strand, counting down.
GGCTTACAGCTTGCGCTATCGGGTGAGTACGATTTGCTACTGTTAGATTGGATGCTCCCTGGGCTGAGTGGCATAGAGATTTGCAGGCAATTCCGAAAAGAATTTGTAGAAACACCTATCATTTTCTTAACGGCAAAAGACACCCTTGACGAAACGGTTTTTGGCTTGCAGGCAGGTGCGAATGATTACATCAAAAAGCCTTTTCATTTTGAAGAATTATTAGAACGGATAAAGGTACAATTCAGACCAAAACCAGAAATGCACTCTCTTTTTGTTTTGGGCGATATTACCCTCAATACAGAAACCTACCAAGTGCATAAGGGCAGCCAAGAAATCCATTTAACCCAAAAGGAATTTGCCCTTTTAAAGTACCTGATTTGCAACAAGGGAAAGGTATGTAGGAGAACACGCATCATAGAAAGTGTATGGGATATTCATTTTGAATATAACACAGGAGTAATCGATGTGTATATCAATGCCCTTCGCAAGAAACTCTTGCTATCTGAAAATGAAAATTACATACAAACTGTTCGTGGGGTGGGCTATATCGCTAAAGAAATATGAATCTCGATTTTAAAAATCGGATTGCTTTTTACTACATGATTGCCACTGCCATCACCATGGCTGTTGCTTTTGGAGCAATCTACCTTGCGGTATCTGAAACAGTGTTCAGAAACCTAGATAATGACCTTTCTTATGAAGCCCACAAGCATATAGGAGAGGTAAAGATGGAGGGAGACAGCATTAGGTTCAAGAATAAAGCAGAATGGGAAGAAAGAGAACATCGTGAAGTGCAAGTTAACCCCGTTTTTATTCAGTTGATTGATAAAACCGGTTGGTTAATGGATAAATCGCCCAACCTAAAAGAAGATGTTTTAGATTTTAGCGAATCTGAATTTGGCGGCCACTTCGATTCTCAAATAAGCAATCGGTCGATTAGGCAAGTACAACTTCCCTTAGAGCAAGAGGGGAAAATAATAGGCTACATTTTAGCTGCCATGTCATCAGAGTCGGCGATATCAACGCTTTTAAAACTCAGAAACGTGTTGATTGCCTCCTATTTATTCGTTTTAGTAGGGTTGTATTTTGTTTCTAGGTTTCTTGCAGGGCGCAGCATAAGCCCCGTACAAGAGGTAACCGATACCATTGCCCGCATTACCAAAAACAACTTAAAAGAGCGGGTTAAATTACCGCAACATAAAGATGAAATCTATGACCTTTCAGCAAGTTTTAATTCGCTGCTAAACCGTATAGAAAGAGCCCTTGAGCGGGAGCGGCAATTCACCTCAGATGCTTCTCATGAGCTGCGCACTCCGTTGGCTTCATTAAGAGGCACACTTGAGGTCTTGATCCGAAAGCCACGAAACCAACAAGAGTATGAAGAGAAGGTAAAGTTTAGTTTGTCGGAAATTGAAAAGATGACCACTACCCTTGAGCAGTTGCTCTTACTTGCACGCCTCGATTCAAATGCAGGTATTCAAAAAAAACATTTTATTCCATTACCTACTGTCATGGATGAGTCCCTCGGACGTTTTAAAAAAACCATCGTAGAAAAACAGCTCAAGATTGATTTTCTATTTAATGAAAATAAAGAGCTTTTAGTACCACAGTATTACACCAACCTGATTATAGACAACGTCCTCAACAATGCCATCAAATACTCCGAAAATAACGCAATTATTAAAATAATTATTGATGAAGTAGGGGCGCAGGTAGTGTGTACCATTCAAGACCAAGGCATTGGCATCAACAAAGAAGATTTAGAAAATATTTATGATAGTTTTTACAGGTCAGAAGCACTGAACCATAAGCACATTTCGGGCAATGGTTTAGGACTTTCTATTGTAAAAAAAGCAACGGAGGCAATCGAGGCAGATTTTAATTTAGAGAGTGTTTTAGGGGAAGGAACTACCGTTACCATTAAGTTTTGATTTTATTGATGGCCATAAAATTGCGTTTGTAACGCCTCGGCTTTAGGGTCGGTATTTTTTTGGTGGTTATTCTAAAAGTATTGGCTACCAAAACCAGAATCCTAGTATTTAAAAAGCTATTCTTTGTATGATGTTCCGGATACAATTGCCACGCAAAGAAACATTTCCATCAATATCTACCGAGAGGGAAGGGACGTTCTCTAGCAAATCGGTGGCGGAACCTCCTGCATTCGATAAATCTTCTCCCACAAATTTTATTACATACGAAACAAAATCTACACAAATCATCTGTTCACCTGCCGGAGCGGCAATGTTATCAGCGTCTTCAAAGTTGGTAAGTCCTTCGGCAATCACTTTCCCCATTACTTTTCCTTTCCACTCGGCAGCCTGCCCAAATGTTGGTAGGTAGGAAATTGAAAGAAAAGAAATAAATAAAATCAGTAGAATTTTTTTCAGAAGAAAGTATATGATTTTGAATAATTCGGACTTCGGTTGCGCTGCAAACATAGCCTTGAAATTTTCTGCAAATTGCTATTGATAAGTTAACAAAATAGGTTTAATACCTTAATAACAAAGCACTTCATCTGTTTTAGTACTTTCGATAACACTCCAATTCTTAATCTTCATGCTTTGTTAAAATAGGATTCATATTAAAATGTTCTAATTGGAGGAGAATCTAAAAAAGGAGGGTTATGTACAAATTATTAGTTATTCTCTTGCTGTTTTTTTTTACAAACTATGGGGTGTGTGCCCAATTAGATAAGCCTAATCTTGTAGCGTCGGGGATAAATGCGGATAGCCTTTTCAGTTTGCTCCACGCAGAGATAACTTCTGCCAATAAAGTAGATGTATTGGTACAGCTTTCAGAATATTATTTGAACCACCAGCCCGATTCTTCTTTCCACTATGCAAAGGATGCGGAGCTACTGGCACTGAAAACAAACGATTTGAATGGGATTGGGAAGAGTAAAAGAATGAAGGGAGAGAATTTCCTTTTGCAGGGAATTTACAACCAAGCAATTCAGCATTTTATAGAAGCAATTCAGTATTTTGAAAAAGAAAACAACGATTTACAACTGGCAAAAACTTTGATTTCTTTAGGGATATCCTATCAGTATTCTAAACAACTGAATACGGCTTTGGAATACTACCAAAAAGCATTGGCCATTTATTTGGGTTTGCAGCATAAAAAAGGGCTAGCGAACACATACGGCTATATT
>CAZFQW010000133.1:0-8202 GCA_964521225.1 uncultured Roseobacteraceae bacterium | reverse complement strand
CTCATTATTGGGTTGATAGGTACTACCATTGTTCCCTATAACCTGTTTCTTGCCTCAGACTTAGCGAAAGGACAAAGCGTTTCAGAGATGCGCGCCAGTCTGTCGTTTTCTATTCTGCTCGGAGGGTTTATTTCTGCGGCAGTGCTCATTGCAGGAACATTGCTAGTAGGCGAGTTTTCTTTTGAAGCCTTAGGCGAAATGATTGCCTCTAAAATGGGTAAATGGGGCTTTTTGTTCTTTGGCTTTGGTTTATTTGCCGCAGGTTTTACCTCTTCGGTAACGGCTCCCCTGGCTTCTGCCCTCACGGCGGCAAGTCTCATAAAAGATGAAAATAAAAAAAAATTAGTTTACAGAATTGCCTGGATTGTCGTGCTTTTTTTGGGCGGTACTTTCGGCATGCTCGATATAAAGCCTATCCCTGCCATTATTTTAGCACAGGCAATTAATGGTTTGTTACTTCCGTTCGTTTCCCTATTTCTATTTTTTGCTGTGAACGACCAAAAGTTAATGCCCAAGGAGAACCAAAACCCTCTGGTTTCTAATATTTTTATGTTGATTGTAATTGGTGTAACAAGCTACTTGGGTTTCAACCATTTAGTATCGGCAGCAGGTAAAATGGGCATTACCGTTCCCGATGTGCAAGCGGCAAGCAGAATGATAACATTAAGTGTTGCGGCATTATTATTAGTAATTTGGGCGGCTATTGGTGTTTATAAAAACAGAATTTAAATGGAACCTCAATTCGTAAAAATAAAAGAGACTTGTTTGTACGTTTCCAATTTGGAAAGAACCCAAGCTTTTTATGAAGGCAAACTAGGCTTAACCGTTATTTCGTTTGTTGCTGGCAGGCATGCTTTTTTTAAAGCGGGAAGTTCTGTACTCCTTTGTTTTAACCCAGCAGTTACCAAGCACGAAACTAAACTCCCTCCTCACTTTGGCGAGGGGAAACTACACTTGGCTTTTGAAGCTACTCCCGAAGATTACGAAGCGTGGAAAACCAAACTAGCCACTGAAAATATAGAAGTTGTCCACGAGCAAAAATGGGGTAAGCATTTCCGCTCTTGCTATTTTTACGATCCCGACGGGCACTGCCTCGAAATTGTAGAAACAGGAATGTGGGAAAGGGATGAGTAAGTATTTGAGGTGGTGAATGATGGAGTGATTGAATGATTTATTTCACTTCGGTTGCCGACTGAATCCAGGTGCTATCTACCGCTAAGTTTATTTTCTCTAAAAGAGAAGGCTTATAGAACTGTAAATATTCGCTCACTTGAGCCGCCGAGCCCTTCGAAACGGAATAAGCAGAAAGTGCGGTATCCATTGCCCAATTTGCCTGTTCGTTTTCCGAGGCGGTGTAGGTAAATACAGCACATTTTTTTAAAGTGCTTGAAAATGCAACTATGGGCTGTTTTATGTACTGACTCACAATATACTCGGCCTCATCAGCATCCCAATCGCTGATACCCTCTTCGTGTAAGAGCAGCACCAAGCCATTTTCTCGCTGTGCTTCTTGAAACAAAATTCCCCATTGCTTTATATCATTAGCCCAATTAAATACGATGTCTTTATTTTGGTTGCTTGCCCATTGGGTTAAATAAGAGATAGCACGCCGGTTGATTTCTGAATTTCCTCCTATTACATGAATCGCAGAAATAGAATCTTGCACAATCGCCTTGTTCAAATAAACCATGTTTAGGTCAGGTCGGTCTATCATTCCTATTACTTTTTGAGGGGGTAAACCATACGAACGGGCACTCCAGTCTACTCCTGTAAAAATAATAGGAACATCTAGCTGCTGAAGCTGAGGAACAATTACCCTTTCAACACCGGGGTCTTCCGAGACGATGATAACTTCCGGCTTAAATTGATTTATTTCTTGAATCACTCCAATTGTTTTTTGTGCTTTCTGTTGAGGTGTATCCGAAGAACTTGCACTTAAGAAATATACGATAAGTTTAAGCTTGTTTTCTTTTGCCCGCTCTTCAATAGTTTTTGTGAATTTTTTTCCCAACGAGTAACTACTTTGGTAAGAATTGAGGTAGAAAACCCTAGTAACTTTTTTATCCTTTTCAATCGCTTTTTTATGCGTTTCGGAGGTACATCCTAAAAGCATAAAAAGCGACCAAGGAACTATCCATAGTAAAGAGTTTGATTTTTGAACAGACATAGGCTTAACTGGTAGTAGCATTACACAAAATAGTAACGATATGGGCCGTAATTCATTGCTATTTTAATACTTAGCGTACATTTACTTTTCTCACTAAATCTCTAAGCATACTGGGGAAAAATCTTTTAATATACACCGCACCCACCTCTTTTAGCTTACCGGGGTAAATTTCATATTTCCCTTCTTCAATAGCTTTTATGGTGGCGTTGGCACATTCTTCCGTAGAAATGCCATTGGCTTGCCCTGGATCTAATTCATTGTTGGCAGAGCCATCACCCAGAAGCGCATTATACGAAATTTTTGTTTTTACGTACCCCGGCGCTACAAGCAATACTTTGATTTTATCGTGATAAAGTTCGGCTCTTAGTGCATCGTAGAAACCGTGCATGGCATGTTTCGAAGCCGCATAAGCAGAGCGAAGGGGTGTCCCGAATTTCCCTGTAACACTACTAATTGCTACAATATGCCCTGCTTTTTGGCGGCTCATAATGGGTACAACTGCTCTGGTTAATTCAACACCGCCAAAAAAATTAATTTCCATTATTTTTCTAAAAACGGTTGGCGAGGTATCTACAAACAAAGCACGTTGGCTAATTCCACCGTTGTTCACAAGAATATCTATCCTCCCAAAATAATCGGTAATTATATTGGCTAGTCCATCGGCATTTTTAATGTTTTCTAAGTCGAGCGGAAGCACTAAAATATCTTTAGGGTCTGCCTTACAGTTTTGTTTCACTGCATTCAGCACTGCGGTATTTCTGGAAGAGAGTACCAATTTTGCGCCCTTTTCTGCTAACTGATAGCAAAGGGCTTCTCCTATGCCAGAAGAAGCACCAGTAACCCAAACTACTTTATTTTTTAACGGATTCATTGTTTTATGGTATTAAAGAAACATTCAAAATGAGTTCAATCTCCTAAGTAAAAATGGGAAGTTACTTTAAGGATTTCTAGGAAATGATATAACTTCACAAAAAATCATTATTAAATAATCAATAGATATGAAAACAGCAGAAATTCAAACAGCAAGAGGTACAATGAAAGTAGAGTTTTTTGAAGATGATGCACCTAATACCGTTGCTAATTTCATAAAGCTTTCGAAAGAAGGTTTTTATGATGGACTTACTTTCCATCGTGTGATTCCAAATTTTGTGATTCAGGGCGGTTGCCCCGATGGTACAGGTGCTGGCGGCCCTGGTTATTCTATCGACTGCGAGCTTGATGGCGATAACCAATACCACGACCGTGGAGTCCTTTCAATGGCACATGCAGGAAGAAATACAGGGGGTTCGCAGTTTTTTGTTTGCCATAACCGCAACAACACACAGCATTTAGATCGCAACCATACTGTTTTTGGTAAAGTAACGGAAGGTATCGAAATAGTTGACCAAATAAAACAAGGCGATAAAATAGAAAAAATTGTTATTAGCGAATAGCTAAATAAGGGAAGGTTCCATTACGAACCATACAATTGAATAGCTCATGCGAATTAGGGGTTATAATCTTCTTTTTTGAGCCGAAAGAATAAATTTTAGTGTCATTCTGAGCTTGCGAAGGATCTAACAATAAGCCCAGTAAACAGGATAGTTCTCTTCCTATGGCCGAGATGACAAAAAAATGTATTTTTGCTCCGTTTTTTTTGATTGCAATAGTTTTTTTACCCCTGATTGGCATGATAGCTACTTAATGTCGTCTTACATCGAGTTGAATCTTTAGGGGTTTCACAGGATAGAGCGGATCGTTTGTATAGAGCAAAACGGTTCGCTCTTGTTTGCCGCTCTTTCCAATATCTTTTATCTGTATTTTTAGCTGTACGCTATCCTGAGGTAATATTTCTGAGAAAAACTCCGAAACCACTTTAGTGCCGTCTTGTCCGTTAGCACGGAAAATCTTGAGGGGCACCGGCCCTTCATTTTTTATATTGAACTTTACTAACTCTACTGAATAACGCGAAAGTATTACCCTGCCTAATTCGATTGCATCATTAGAAACTTCTAGCTTAGGTACTTTATCAAAATCAATTTCTTCTGTTGGGGGAAAATACTGGGTAATTACCGAGGTTACCGTAAGATCGAGTCGGCTTGTTAAAGAATCATCCGAAAAAAGCACAATGTTATCTACTAAATAACCATAGTCATCCTTTGTTTCGGGGTGATAGTAAAGGTCGAAAAAGCTTCTTGAGCCGGCTGCAACAGATTTACTTGTTTCGTCGAATAAAACCTCGATATGAGTGGGCGTAATGCTTGAGTCGAGCAATGTGATTGTTTTATCGGAAGCGTTGTAAAACTCAATTGCCTTTCTTACCACGCCTTCATTTGTAATATTTCCTAATGAAATGTGCCTATTTTTAAATCTGAAGTTGCCTATTAAATGAGGAAACTCTAACTGAGGGTTGGGCAAAAATATTTCGATATAACCTGTTAAAAGAAGCTCTTGTTCCTTAGGGCTTCCGTTGGTTTTTACAGTAAATACCTTTTCGAAAGAGCCCGATTTATAGGGGAAAAAAGCGATTCTGATACTTCCTTTTTCATTGGGGTTTAGCGGCTTTTTGGGGTAATCGACGGTAATACAGGCACAATCTGTTTCAATTTCTTTTATAGTAATGGCAGATTCGCCCACCACAACAAAGTCGTACTTCTGGATAGTAGGCCGGTTATCAAAAGAGAACTTTCCTAAATGGAGGCTGTCTTGTGTGAATTTTAGAAATCTTGTTTCTTCTTGTGCCTTTAAGCCATACAAAGAAGAGAACAAAACAACCCCTACTAGCACGAACAATTTGCGAAACAATCTATATAAACTCATAAAAAACTTTCTAAATTGATTACATTATAATGAAATAACAACTCAAAGCTACGCTTGATATACTTGCCAAAAAAAGTATTTTTCATAAATTCAGCGTACTCAACAGCCAACTATTTAACTAACTAAAATTTGAAACACATGCGTTTTCAATACCCTTTTCTGCATTCATTACTATTTTTGCTAATTATTACATGTAGCCCCCCCTCACAAGCTCAAACAGAAAGTTCAACCCTCCTTGGCAAATTGGTTGATACACAAACCAAAGAACCTATCCCTTTTGCCAATATTGCCATTAAGGGTAAATACAGAGGGACTTCTTCTAATATTTTGGGAGAGTTTATTTTAACAATCGACTCCCTCCCCATCGACCTAGTGATTTCTCATGTCAGTTACGAGAGAAAAGAAATTTTCATAAATAATGCAGCACAAGAACTCAGCATTATGCTCGATGCCAAAGAAAGCACACTCGAAGAAGTGGTGGTCTCTACAGGCAAATCCGACCCAAGAGCTTACCGCCTTATTGATAAAACGATTCAAAGAGTAAAAAACAACGCACGCAAAGTACACTACGGAAGGGCTTTTTACAGGCAGAAAAGTAAGAACGATGCTACCTATTCAGAACTGTACGAAATCTTTTTCGATAGCCGCTTCTCTGCCATGGGTATTGAAGATTGGGCACTGCAAGAGGGCCGCTATGCCATTAAAAGCAAGAGTGATTCGGGCGATGCGGATAGCTATATCCTCAATAAAAACTTTACGCTACTGAACAGGGTGTTCCCCACCTTACAACCGAAAACCGATGATTATATAGTGCCTACTCGCATAGATTGGCAAGACTTCTACGATATAGTTATTGAAGAAACGCTGACAGAAGGGGAAAATAAAATTGCGGTGCTCAAATTTTCGGCAAAGCATACTTACGATTATATCGTGCCAATTATGGAAGGCAGGTTATACATCGACTTCAATAATTTCGACCTTTTAAAAATAGAGGGAGAAATTATTAGCAACAACCTAAACCTTGTTAGCTTAAACTCTAAAGATGGCGAGTGGTACAATTACCGACTTACCTACGAAGCCGCCTATACACAAAACGACTCCTTAGGCCTACTCCTCGATTATGTGAGGACAGGGCAATCGTTCGATTATTGGAAAGAGGGAAGGTTCGACAAGCGAGTGCAAACCGAGGCGCAACTTACCATGTATGAATACTATCAGCCCAAAAAATTTAAAAGGTTAGGGGGGCGACTTCAATTTAATAAAAGCGATATCGATAGAATAGACCGCGTTGTTTACAACAAAAAATTTTGGCGCGATAACCCAATTGTGAAACGCACCCCTATTGAAGAAGAGGTGATTGCCTCTTTTGAAGCCGAAAGGCAGTTTGGTTCAATCTTCCTTAATAATCAGAACCAGGTGTCGCTGATGCCTGAGCTAGAAACCGACCCTGCCATGCAGCAGCTTATCAGTATGATGGGGCTACATTTACGCACCCAAGAAAAAGTATATCTTCATTTTGATAAGCCATACTATGCTCTCGGTGAAAACATTTGGTTTAAAGCCTACCTTTTCGATGCGCAAAACCATGCTTTGGGGTATACGCCTTCTAAGGTATTGTATGTCGATTTAATTGCCCCCAATGGCACTTTAATAACGCACCACCAACTCCTCATAGAAAACGGAACTGCCAATGGCGATTTTATATTGAACGATAACCTTACCACAGGAAACTACCAAGTAAGAGCCTATACAAATTGGATGAAAAACTTTGAGGAAACATGGTTTTACAGCAAAGTAATTTCAGTTTACGGCAAAGAAGCCCTTTTGGAAGGCAGCACCGCTATTGCCGAAAAAGACAGTACCCTTGCCGATTTACAGTTTTTCCCCGAAGGTGGCGATTTAGTGAATACTGTGCCTGCCCAAGTAGGATTTAAAGCTGTAAACAAACAAGGTTTAGGGGTGGCAGCCAACGGGAAAATTGTAGACGAAAACAATAAATTACTAACCTTTTTCTCTACCCTACACGCAGGAATGGGCAGTGTGTTTTTTACGCCAAAACCCGGCAAATCTTACAAAGCCGTAGTAAAAGTTAACGGAGAAGAAAAGGAATTTCCCCTACCGAAAGCTTTAGAAAGTGGCTACGGGATGATGGTAAATAACAGCAAACCAAATAGCGTAAGTGTGAGGGTAGTAGCTACCGAAAATTTGGAAGAAACGGAGGTTTATTTAATTGGGCAAACAAGAAGCAGGGTTTATTATAAAGGAAAGGGAACCATACAAAAAAGAATCCTCTACTTTGAAATCCCTCGGCAATTGCTTCCTTCCGGAATACTGCATCTTACGCTGCTTACCAACCAAATGGAACCGCTAAACGAAAGGCTCGTTTTTATTAACTTCGCACAAGATTTACACATCGATGTAAAAACCAATAAGAAACGCTATAAAGGCAGGGAGAAAGTAAAAGTAAGTATTAACGTTACCGATGCCGAAGGTAAACCGCAAGTTGCCCAGCTTTCCATGTCGGTTACCGATGCGGGGCAAATTTTAATTGGCCAACAGAGAGAGTCCATCTTATCGAACCTGCTGTTAACTTCTGACCTAAAGGGAAATATTGAAAACCCCGCATTTTATTTTAAGGATGAAGAACCAAATACCCCAAAAGCACTCGATGCTTTAATGCTTACCCAAGGCTGGCGAAGGTTTGCATGGCAAGATATCATCGACCTAAACGAAACCCGTGTTGTATTTCCTTACGAGCAGGGGTTTTCGTTAAAAGGAAATGCCATTGAGCCAGAAACAGGCGAACCTTTCAGTTTCAAAAAAATGTATTTAACGGCGATGGGTAGTAGCTCTGGGCTATGGACAACCGAAACAAATGCCGAAGGCGATTTTAATTTCAGGAATTTAACCTTTTCCGATTCTTCTGAAGTACTTATACAAGGAAACTGGGCGGCAAAACAGGTAGCAGCGTTAGAAGTAAAACTCGACACAATAATTTACCCCGAAATCAACTACAAAGGCGAAGAACTTAAGGTGCTTCAAAGCAAAAAAAACGAAGTGTTCAATTATTTGGTAAAAACCGAAGAACGAAAAGAAATTGACCTGGCATACCCCGATCAAAAAACATTGGTTCTCGATGAGGTTAAAGTAAAAGACAAGCGCATTTTTTCGGAGGATAAAGCACCAAAGATTTATTCTGATCCCGACGCCGTCATCAAATTTGATGAGCAAATGGC
>CAZFQW010000132.1:0-8263 GCA_964521225.1 uncultured Roseobacteraceae bacterium | reverse complement strand
AAAGAAGAATTATCAGGGACAGTAATTTGATCGTTTACACCATCGAAGTTAAGTGCCCTATTTTGTGCATGTACTTGCATCGGAAAAATGAAGAATAAAGAAATTACTATTCCTATGCTTAGAGTATAAATTGTTTTCATGGTTCCCAATTAAAGTTGAGATTAATAAAATAATTTTATCGAATTCTGAATATTATTATTCCCTAAAAGTACTCAATTACTTGTTAACTTCAAGTCTATTTAAAAAAAGCTAATATTAACTTAAAATGGTAACTACTCACGTACTCAGAATTTATTAAAGGATTATGCAAGATACCTAATTAGTCCATAAAAAAAGAGGCTAAACTTAATTAAGCCTTTTTGTGTTTGAAACCGTGTTAAAAGTAATTCTTATTGGATTTTAAATTGACTTTAGCCTATTAAATTTCTTTGCGGCTATTGGCAATTGTATTCGTAAACCGCTACGGAATTTACAGTAAAATTAAATCCTCCTTGGCTAATTGTACTTGTACCGGTAAGTCGGCTCGTGAGGCGTTGTGCGTTAAATTGTACATTTTGTTCGAGAACTACGTTTCCTGCATCGTCTTTTCCCAAGGTAGTGGCAACTTGGCAGTTTTGGTAGGTAAAACAGCTATAAACCATCAAGCAATTTCTAAAATTTTAAGCTAAACTCAGTGCCTTCTCCTGTTACCGATTTTGCTGTAATTGTTCCTCGATGCTGGCGCATTATCTGGCGTGAAAGGCTAAGCCCGATACCCGAACCCCCACTTTTTGTGGTATAGAAAGGGATAAAAATGCGGTCAAGGGCTTCTTGTTCTATTCCGGGCCCGTTATCAATCACATCGATAATTGGTCGGTTATTTTTGTTTTGATAAGCAACCACTTTAACCGTTTTAATAGGCCGTTCTTCTTGTGAAAGTTCGCCTAAGGCTTGGATAGCATTTTTGGTAAGGTTAATTAGTACCTGTTCTAACTGTTCTTGATCGGCAGTAATAATCAGCCCTTCTGGGTCGATGCTCATTTCTAAATTCACATTATTCTCTTCGCTATCGTGCCCCATTAAAATGCGAATGTGTTCAAACATTTCATCCACTTTTACATGTTTAAACTTAGGCGTTGGTACGTGGGTAAGGCTAGTAAACTCACTTACAAAGCGAATCATGGCATCGCTTCTGCGCTTAATAGTTTGCAATGCGAGCTGAATGTCGTCCAAATCTTCTCCTGAAACAACCTCTTCTTCTTTTAAAGATGCGATACTTTCTTCGGCAAAATTAGCAAGGGATGAAACTGGCGTTACGGAGTTCCTGATTTCATGTGTAAGTACGCGGATTAGGTTTTGCCAAGCTTCCATTTCTTGCTCTTCAAGCTCTGAATGGATGTTCTGAATTGTTACTAGCTTAAACTCTTCTCCTTTCAAGTATAGCTCAATTGCATATACTGCCAATTGCACTACCTCGCCGTTCTTACGAACACGTACGAGCGCTTTAGAGCCTGTTCTTAACTGTCTGAAATTTTCAATTAACTCTGGGCTAAACTCTTCTAGTTTTCGAATGTTTCTTAGCCGGTTTACTTGGAAGAGACGTTTAGCAGCGGTATTGATAATCTGTACATCCCCATTTTTATCAAAGGAAATTAAGCCAATTCCAATATGATGAATGATGTTTTTAAGGTATTGGTATTCTGCTTCTTTCTCTGCCCGAATGTCTTTGAATTTCTTTAATACTTTGTTGAATTCTTTGTTTAATTGGTCGAAGCTTCCCCCTTTTCCCGTGAGTTTGTAAGAATGCGAGAAGTCATCGTAACGAATAGAGCTGAGGAAATCTACTAATTCGCGATTCGTATTTTCCATTAAGCTGATTAGCGCAATTACTTGGTACACCACTAACCCTCCAACAATACCTACAGTTACAATATAATTAGAAGATTTGATGATGTACACCAGTGCAAAAACTGTTACGGTAATCCCAATGACCCGAACCACTACGTTCAGGCGAAAATCCTTAAAGCCCATGCTTTTCTAATCTTCTGTATAAAGAGGCTCTTGTAAGTCCGAGTGATTTTGCTGCTTTAGAAATATTTCCGGCATGCTTACTAATTGCTTTTTGTATCATCATTTTTTCAACTGTCTCTAAATCAAATTCAGAGAAATCGACATCGTTACTTTCCGATTTTTGCACTAAAAACAAGAAATCGCTCGGCTGTAATGTATTTTCCTCACTCATGATAATAGCACGTTCGAGGGCATGCTGTAGTTCTCTAATGTTCCCCGGCCAATGATACTTTTGTAGTTTTTTCATTGTGTTACCCGTTACTTTTTTTAATTCTTTTCTGTACTTTTTACAGTACTCTTTCACAAAGTGGTTAACCAACAACGGAACATCGCCTTCTCTATCTCTTAATGGGGGCAGATGGATTTCAACGGTATTAATTCTGTACAATAAATCTTGGCGGAACTCATTGTTCTCTACCATTTCGTAGAGCGGCATATTGGTTGCACAAATAAGCCGGATGTCTATCGGTATAACCTGATTGGAGCCTACTCTAGTAATTTCTCTTTTTTGTAGTGCTGTTAAGAGTTTCGATTGCAAGGAAAGCGATAAATTGCCAATTTCATCTAAAAACAAAGAACCATCGTTGGCAACCTCAAACCTACCGGCTCGATCTTCTTTGGCATCGGTAAACGCTCCTTTCTTGTGCCCGAAAAGCTCACTTTCAAAAAGCGATTCGGTGATAGTGCCCATATCAACCCCAATAAAAACTTTATCTTTTCGCAGCGAACGATTGTGAATAGCTCTTGCAACTACCTCTTTCCCTGTTCCGTTTTCGCCTAAAATTAAAACATTGGCATCGGTAACAGCTACTTTATTAATGATATTGAACACCTGCTGCATGGTGTGGCTTTCGCCAATAATTTCCGCAAACGATTGCTTATTAATTTCTGAGGTTAACTGCGTTTGTTGTTCCTTTAAAGATTTAACCTCGTTCATGGTGCTTCGCAATCGAGAGGCTGTTCTTAAAGTGGCAATTAACTTTTCGTTTTGCCAAGGCTTTAATACGAAATCGGTTGCTCCTGCTCTTAGTGCTTTTACGGCAGTTTCTACATCGCCATAGGCAGTAATCATTACCACAATTGCATGGGGATCAATTTCAAGGATTTGCTCTAACCAATGAAACCCTTCTTTCCCTGCTGTTGTATCTTTGGTAAAATTCATGTCGAGCAAAATGACATCGTAACTATCGTTATTGAGTAAAAAGGGAATCTTACCAGGGTTTTTCTCAATCTGCACCAAATCTGCATGCTTTTTCAGCAGGAGTTTTGCAGCCAACAAGATGTCTTCATTATCGTCAATAACTAGAATCTTACCTAAATCTTTACTCATTATTTTATATTTTGCATTTGTATTTTAACCACGTATCTCATTGAATTAATCAACAAAAAAATATTAGAACATCATGATTAATAATAATAGAAAAGGAAGTTACGCTTTTTGCGGAAAATTTTCATTACAAAGTTACAAAAACGGACACATTGTGTTTTTACTGGTGCTGCTATTTTTTGCGAGCTGCCAGAATAATGGTACTCAACAAACAAATAACGAAGAATCAGAGAAAATTTCTGAATCGGAAACTACTGACGATTGGACCATTGAAGAAGAGAAAGAAGATATGCCTCTACAAGAAGAATTAAGTATGTTGCTCGATAGTATCAATTCTTTTAGGGCACAGGCTTTTGCGTCGGAAAACGAAAAGATAGAAACTACTTTAAAGTTGATTGAAGAGGTTGAAACCTCGCTTAGTTCTTACGATGCGGCTGGCTTAGAAAGTATAAAAAAGTTACAGCAAGAAGTACAACAAAGCATGTACGACTCTGCTTCGTTGGGTAGCGAAGAAGTAATGTTAAACTACGACGACGCCACTGCAAAGCTGATGAGCAGTTTGAGCAATTTTGTGAGAAACAACGAGGAGTTTAATAAGCATGCAAGGGCAAAACTTTTGCTAAATGATATTATGAGGGCAGACCAATCGGACTTCAGAATCAGGAATAGTTTATACAACGAATATGTCTCTAGGTACAATCGCCTTTTAGCTAAAAGTGCTGATGAAATAGACGCATTAGGAGGTAGATACAAAAACTTGCAAAGGCTTCCTCTGTTCTATGGCGGGCCAGCCTCTTAATGAGTGTTCAATTTTAAATTTTGACTAACGAATTGTAAAACACTCATTTCAAATGCCTTAACGTATAAATGGATGCTACTTAATTTCGTGTAAGTACTTAAAATGAAATAGAATCCTGAGAAAATCTTTCTTCATTCTTGACCTTTCAAACAATCTTAACTTATTATGAATAAATCTCCTCTCTTACTCATATTTACTGTGCTTTTGTTGGT
The DNA here is from genome assembly GCA_964521225.1 of uncultured Roseobacteraceae bacterium. Classification (GTDB taxonomy): domain Bacteria; phylum Bacteroidota; class Bacteroidia; order Cytophagales; family Flammeovirgaceae; genus CAYUJH01. The sequence continues at coordinate 3,876 of CAZFQW010000132.1, read as the reverse complement.
TTCTTGCTCTTCTAATGTAAAAATACTACAAGCCAATTCGGGCGTAGATGCTCTCGATAGAATGGTCGATTACGATACCAAAACAAGGTCTTTACCAGTAGATATTATTACGCTCACTTTTAATATAAACCAAGATTTGAAGCTCTTAGAAACACGAGATTTTATTCAGAAATATCATCAAAAAGTAGTACTTATTAAAAATCTGCAAATTGATAGTAAAGAGGTAGTAGAAAATGGAATAATTCAGGTAATTGGAGGGAAAAGCGATTCCTCGACCGGATTCACCTTTTTGTTTCATCCTGAAAGAGAAAAAGAAGCAGCAAAGTTAGAAAAGGGGAAAGTTGTAAATATTAAAGGATATGTTTTCTCTCGTTCTAAAGGGCCTTATAGTTTGTATGGTGCAGCGGTAACAAAATGATAAATAATGCTAATAAGAATTGTAAAAATGAGCTTTAAAGAGGATGCTTGCGATGATTTCCTCAATATGTTTCACAGTGTGAAAGAAAAAATCAGGGCTTTTGATGGCTGTAACCACCTAGAGTTATTAAGAGATAAAAATACGCCTACCATCTTTATCACTTATAGCTATTGGGAAGACGAAGAAGCTTTGGAAAGCTACCGAATGTCTGATTTATTTAGAACTACTTGGGCACAAACTAAAACCTTTTTTGCCGCAAAGCCCGAAGCGTGGTCGGTAGAGCAAGAAGTGGTTTTAGGTTAGTTATTAGAGCTTTTGGGCGTTTATACTCTTTAGTTGAAAACTTTCTGATGCCAAGGTTTTACAAAAGATTTTATAGGTGGTATTTATCCTATCTAATTCAGCACTTTAAAAGCCAATTCTTTTAAAATTTGACTGTCGGAAGCAACACTATTTACCCCTTTTGACTGTAAATCGGCAGTTTGCAAAAAACCAATAATTTGCAGTGTTTTAGAGAGCGGGAAATTTCGTGCTGCTTGTAAGTACTCTTTCACAAAAAACGGATTCACTTTTAGTACCGATGCTAACTCTCGATCACTTTTGCCTTGTTGAGTATGTACTAAAAGCACTTTGTTGAAATAATTAAATAGGGAAGAAATTACAGGAATTATCGGATTATTTTTAGGATTCGCAGCAAAATAATCCAGAATTTGGTAGACTTTTAATGCATTTCTACGGGCAAAAGCAGTCTGTAGCTCAAATACGTTAAACTCTTTACTGATACCCACATATTCGGATACCATCGAGTCTGTAATTTCAATTTTTTGTCCCGAAACATTGATTAACACCTTTTCAATAGCCTTAGCAAGGCTCGATAAATTATTCCCTATATACTCTGAAAGCATTGCCGCTGCTTTGCCTCTAATTGTACACTTTTTCTCTTTGCAATAACTTGTAATCCAGTCGGGTAGCTGATTGTCGTAAAGCTTTTTAGACTCTAACAAAACTGCATTTTTTTGAAGTGTTTTATACATCTCTGTTCTTACATCGGGCTTCTTATGCTTGTGGCAAAATACTAAAATCGTAGAAGCTGCCGGGTTCTTTGCATACTCAGCTAGCTGCCCTTGTGCCTCTTTTTTCCTGAAATCGGCTAAATCCTGTGCTTCCTTTATTATAATCACTTGCCGAGTTGCCATCATTGGGAAGCTGCGCGAACTTTCTAAAATATTATTCATACTTACATCTTTCCCGTACATAACCGTTTGGTTAAACCCTTTCTCGGCATCTGAAAGCGCATTATCTTCTATATAATCTGAAATTTGATCTATAAAAAAAGGTTCTTCACCACATAGAAAATACAATGGAGAAAAAATCCCTTGCTGTAAATCTTTCAAAATTTTATCTGCTGAACTAGCCGCCATATTTATTAATGAGTGATTGAGTGATTATCCGATTGGTATACTCAAAATTAGCAACAACTTATTGCATTTCAAGCTTATTTCAATTAAAATGAACCTATAACTATAAATATAATTTTATAATTACAAACATAATTATATATTTGAAACATGAAAGAACTTACAAAAGCAGAAGCACAAGTAATGCAAGTCCTTTGGAAGCTAAAAAAAGCTTTTTTAAAAGACATTGTAGAGGCTATGCCCGACCCTAAACCAGCTTATCCCACAGTTTCAACAGTAATAAGGATAATGGCTAAAAAAGGCTTCATTGGGTTTAATACCTACGGAAAAGTAAATGAGTATTTCCCACTCATAAAAAAGCAAGAGTATTTTAAAACCCATTTTAAAGGAATGGTGCAAAGTTTCTTCGGTGACTCTTGGAAAGGCTTCGCTACCTTTTTTGCAAAAGATTCAGACTTGAGCTTACAAGAACTAGAATCGATTAGAGAAGAGATTGAAAAACAAATAGAAGAAAAGAAAAAAAATGGATAATCAATTAATTAACTATTTAGCAGAAGTAAGCATTTACCTTACTGTTTCATGGCTAATTTATCGCTTCCTCTTAGCAAGATTTACTTTTTTCAGCCTAAATCGCTTCTTTCTATTATTTGCTTTAGTAGGAAGTTTAATACTCCCTTTTATACCAAACTTATTTGAAATTCAGATAGATACAGTTGCAGTTCCTCCTGCTAAACAATGGATTTCGAAAGAAGCACTTAAGGATTTAGCAGCATTTAACACCGTAAACGATGAAGTAATTAATCCTGTTACCAAAATCACTATGAATTATGAAAGTAGGCTTCAAATAATATTTTTAATGGGCGTTTTCCTATTTTCAGTTCGCTTTATATGGATTTTAGCAAATTCAGTAAAAATCATTTTTAATGCTAAAAAAGAAAAAATTGGTGAGTTTACTATTTATTTTCACTCTGCTGTAAAAGAGCCGTGTAGCCTTTTTTCAGTCATTTTGTTGCCTTTCGATTGGAAAAAAGCGCCAAAAAATATTTCAACTGAGATATTGATCCACGAAAAAGCACATGTAAAACAAAAACACTGGCTCGATTTATTAATTGCAGAGTTGGTAATTACCTGTTTCTGGTTTTTACCCATTGCTTACTATTTAAAAAAATCGATTCGTATCAATTTAGAATTTCTAGCCGATCAAACCGTCCTAAAATATTCTTCAGTAGAGCAGTATCAATACCATCTTTTGAACGAAGTACAACCAAAGTTTGACTTAGCTTTAGCCCAACCTTTTTATTCAACCCCTATAAAAACAAGATTTAAAATGATGAAAAAAACACCTACTTCAACTTGGAAAAAAGTAGTTTATATAATGCTTTTGTCTGCATTTATTTTGCCTACCATTGCTTTAATGCCCGCTAAAAATATGGCTTATGAAAAACTAGAAGTAGCCCCAGCAATTCCTAGTAATATAAAGCAGCTTATTCCTTTTTTCGATGAAAAAGAATTTTATCCTGATTACTTTCCAGTTGAAAAAGAAAAAGTGTATCGACTATCAAGTAGTTTTGGTATGCGAATTCACCCTATCAAAAAAATCAAACAACTGCATATGGGAGTTGATTTCTCGGCTCCAGCGGGTGCCAAAGTATATGCTGCTGCTGCGGGCACTGTGAAAATTGCCAAAAATAGTGGAAAACAGGGCTATGGTATTCAAGTAGATATTCAACATGGCGAAACCAGCTATTTAACTCGCTATGCACAATTGAATGAATACATAGTAGAAGTAGGTCAATTTGTAAAAAAAGGCGAAGTAATTGGGTATATAGGAAGCTCAGGATTATCTACGAGACCCCATCTCCACTTTGAAATCAGGCAGAATGATAAAGCTGTAGATCCCTCAAAATATATTGCTATTAACGATTTGGAGTAAGCATTCTAACGTATCAAATATTAGAGGCGGTTCTAGAAGCAAACAAAAGTCAGATTGAGTATGATGATACTTAATATTTTTGATGCTACAATCAATAGACGACAAGC
>CAZFQW010000131.1:0-8264 GCA_964521225.1 uncultured Roseobacteraceae bacterium | reverse complement strand
CCCGAAGAAGAAGAAGAACAAGAACCCGACTGGGTTGCCCAAAAGGGGCTGTATAATCCTGAGGAGACTAAGTATTTCAACTTAATTAATACTAAGCTTGAGGTAAGCTTTAATTGGGAGCAAGAGCAAATGCCCGGCACCGCTACCCTAACGCTAACGCCGTATTTCTATCCACAAAAAGAATTAACGCTCGATGCCAAAGGATTCGACATTCATAGCATTGCAAAAGTAAGCCCTGAAGATACTCTCAGCCTCAATTTCGGATACGATAGCCTACAACTTACTATCCAGTTAAATAAAAAGTACACCCCAAAAGATACTTTTCAGCTTGAAATAAAATATACAGCAAAGCCTTCTGAATTGCCCAAAGGAGGAAGCGATGCCATTACCGCAGAGCAAGGTTTGTATTTCATCAATTCTGATGGGAAAAATCCTAATAAACCTCAGCAAATCTGGACACAAGGCGAAACCGAAGCCAATTCGTGTTGGTTTCCTACTTTCGATGCTCCCAACGTAAAATCGAGGCAAGAACTTTACATTACAGTCGATACCGCTTTCACCACGGTTTCAAATGGAAAGCTCGTTGCCCAATACGAAAACCCCGATGGCACACGTACCGACTATTGGAAAATGGAACAACCACATGCTCCTTATCTTTTTGCAATGGCAGTGGGCAAGTTTGCGAAAGTTACACAAAAGTGGGAAGGCAAGGAGGTGAGTTATTATGTAGAGCCAGCATACGAGCAATATGCGCAGCAAATTTTTGGTAACACTCCCGAAATGATAGCCTTCTTCTCGGAAAAACTCGACTACCCGTACCCTTGGGAAAAATATTCGCAAGTTGTAGTAAGAGATTTTGTTTCTGGGGCAATGGAAAATACAACCGTCTCTATTTTTATGGAAGACCTACAGGTAGACAACAGGTATTTGATAGATGATAATTGGGATGGCATTATCGCACATGAGCTGTTCCACCATTGGTTTGGCAATTTGGTTACCTCTGAATCGTGGGCAAACCTTCCGCTTAATGAGTCTTTTGCTACCTATTCAGAGTATTTATGGAACGAGTATAAATATGGTAAAAGCGTTGCCGACTTAGAATGGAAAGACAACCTAGAAAGCTATCTCGAAGAGTCGAAAACCAAGCAAGAACCACTTATCCGTTATTATTACCTCGATAAAGAGGAAATGTTCGATCACCACTCTTATGCAAAAGGGAGTTTAATTCTTCATTTACTAAGAAATTATGTGGGCGATGAAGCCTTCTTTAGTGCCCTGAACCGCTACCTAACAGAAAATGCTTACGAAGCTGCTGAAATTCACGACTTACGACAGGCTTTTGAGGAAGTAACGGGGCAAGACTGGAACTGGTTCTTTGAGCAGTGGTTCTTAAAACCGGGGCATCCGCAACTATATATTCAAGAAGAATTTGAAAGCGATACTTTACGACTCACCGTAACGCAGCAACAAAACGAGCATTACACACCTTTATACAGGCTACCGCTTACCGTTGAGCTTTGGCAAGGAGAACAGAAAATACTTCAAGAAATTACGGTTACTCAAAAAACCGAAGCGTTTGTTTTCCCTATGCAAGCCGAGCCGAGCTTAGTGTTGGTTGACCCTAAAACCTTAATGCCTGGTATTATAGACCATATAAAAAGCACAGAAGCATTTATTAAGCAGTACCAAGAAGCAGAAAGTGTATTGGCAAGGCTCGATGCCATAGAGCAGCTTAGTAACGGACTCGACGAAATGGAAATTCTCCCTGTAATGATGGCGGCACTTTCTGACAGAGAACCCGCCATTAGAGAGCTAGCAACCGAAGCCTTTGAAGGTTATGAAGGCGTACAGAAAGAGCGCATTACAGCTACTTTAAAAGACCTCGCTGCCAACGACGAAAACTCCATTGTTAGGGGAACTGCGCTAAACAGTTTAGCAACGCTTGGGGAATTCCCTACCGAAATTAAAAATGCATTGAAAGACAGCTCTTATGTAGTAAATGCTTTTGCCATTTACGCCCTGGGGCAATTAGAAAAAGAAAGTGCTGCACCAACTATCGCAACCTTTGAAGGCATTAAAAACCTAAATGTATCGAGTACTGTTGCCGACTATTATAGTTATTTCAGTATTGAAGGGAAATACGATTGGTTTGCAGAAAATATAAGCAAGTCGCCAACCGACGAAAAGCCCATTTTTATTAATTATCTAGGAAGTTACCTGATGAGCCAACCACTCTTTTTACAGAAAAAAGGGATAGCTGTTTTTAACGATTTAGCCAGAAATCATACCTCCAAATCGGTGCGGGTTTCTGCGTTTCAATCACTAGCTCTCTTAAGCAATGTTGAAGGGGTGAGTGTTCTACTCAAAGAAATAAAGGCTAACGAACAAGATAAAAGCTTACAACAGTATTACGACATGCTCGGCAACTAAGGGCAAAACACATTCAGTTTATCATTCGCACTTGAATCGCCCAAACGAGCTGCATTTGCCCAAGCCTCGCACGCTTTGCGTTTGTTGTTCAGTTTTTGGTAACAATCGCCTTGTAAAATATAGGGGCTGCTTTTTTTAGGTCTAAGAAAAGTAGCCCAATTAATGTCTTCCACCGCAGCACCATAATTTCCTAACCTAAAATAGGCATTTGCCCTCGCTTCATATAACTCAAAATGGCTTTCGGGAGTAGATGAAGGCGAAACAAGCATGGAAAAAGCATTGCCATAAGTTTGTGTATAGTCGCTTACCACAATATCTCTTGCTCTATTAAAGAATGATAAGCCTTCTTCGCATTCATTCATTTGTTCGCAATACATTTTCCCAATAAGAGTATAGGCTTTAATATTTCTTTCATTTCTTGCAATAATATCTTCTAAAACTTCAATAGCTTCTTGGTATTTACCAATATTTTTGTAGCAATAAGCGATCCTGAAGTAGTACTTACTGTTATAGACAGACTCGTACTTTTTAAGTATCAATAATAAATTGAGGGCATTTTCGTAAGCTTCCAACTCAAATGCTTCATCGGATACCTCTTTTACCTTTTCAAGTACTTCTCCCATAAAAATACTGGCCTCGTTTTTACTAGGAGGATGCCGAAAAATAATTGCTTGCAGCTCGTTTAGTGTAGCGGCGTAATCTTTCTCTTGGTAAAAGCTGATTGCCTCTCCAAAAATCTCCAGTTTTTTTTCGCTGATTGCCTGTTGGTGCTGTTCTTCCTTAAAAGAAGAAATTGCCCCTGCCCCAATCACCATAAAAAATACAGCACCAAGGAAAACAGCCACCCAAATCATGGCAATTCGTTCTTCCTTCTCTTTAGAGTATCGTCTCCGCGAGTAGGCGGTTCTTTTATAAGTTGATGCCGCCTCTTGTTCGCTATAACTACTTTCGGTATAAGGAGAAGAGTAGCTTGAACCTGCATAAGAGTAAGTAGAGTTAGCATCGGCATTGGTTGAAAGCTGAAAAGCGATGATGAAGTCGTAGTTCGATTTTTTCTGAGGGTCTGATAACACTTGGTACGAATTATTAACCTCCTTAAATTTTTCTTCGGCAGATTTATCCTCAAGGTTTTTATCGGGATGATATTGAATGGCTAAGCGCTTATAGGCTGCTTTTATTTCTTCTGAACTAGAAGAGGAAGAAACTCCTAAAACGTGGTAATGAGTTCGCATACTTAACTTTAAAGGGCTTGTTTTTTTAAATTGACTGGCCAACAAAAGATTAATATTTAAACGCATCAAAAGGTTTCACTTCGTAACCCTTTGGGATAGTGAAATCGCTATTACTAAAGGTTTTCGCTGTTACTTCCGAGGCGGTCATCGTCATGGTAAAGCTGACTCCTTGGCTCGCAATTTCAGAAATAATTTTTAATGGAAACCCATCAATTTCCTCACTGTTTATAAAACTGTTGGGCATATTGCCAATATTGTATTGCCCAGGTTGCGTTACCTGTAACTCAGAGGTTACCCACATATATTGCGTAGCGGTAGAGCCCTCTTCGCCCTTCATCACTACCTCGTACTTTTGGCACTGATACCCCGCAATTTCTAACTGTTCCTCTAATTTTTTTATTTCGGATTTTGAGAGCGTTTCCTTGTTCATTTGTTTTTGGTAACTATCGTGCTTAATCTCATAGGCTACTTTTTCTTTATCATTAAGCATATAAGTTACCCCTTTGGTGTTATCGGTGATAAACCTTGTCCCTCCCAGCATAGCCGCCATTCCTCCGCTCATTTCAAAACTCATACTACTTTCATGGAAATTAAGGGCATAAGTAGAGGGCATCATTGCCGAAAACATTTCTACCATATCGCCTTCATAGGTTAAGTCGAACAAAATGCTTCCGGAAAAAAGGTCTTGTGCTTTTGCTTGGGTAACAACAGAAAAGCATATCCATAAAAATGGCAGTGTTTTAAATAAGTGCCTCATAATTATTAAGGGTTTAGTCTACTAGTTCAAACGAAGCAACCTCCTTTTTTACTTCACGCACCCTTTTAAAAAAATCAGTGGCTTCAAAGTTTACCGATTTATCTGCCGTTGCATCTAAGTATGCTTTAATGCTTTCTTGGTGTTTAGAGAGCTTCCCAGTGGTAACATCTATGTATTTCATGGTACTCCATAAAAGTGTCTTTAGTTGCTTGCCGGTGTCATCGGTCATAAAATACTCTACCACAATGGTATCGTTGTTATAAAAAATCAATCGAGAAAAAATGCGTACCCACTCGCCCACGTTTGCTGGCCTTACATACGAGATTTCATGATGGTAGATTACCCACCCTGCCTTTAGGATTTTAAAAACTTCGGTGGCGTTAAATCGGTACAATTGTGCTATTTGGTCTTCACGTGCATTAAAAAAGTAATCGAAGTATTTAATGTTATTCAAATGCTGCAAAGGGTCGCAATCTTGAAAACGCACAATAGTTCTCGATTTTGTAAGTGCGGGTAAATTTTTTAATTCTGAGTAATCAATCATTTTAAATTATTAATTTAAAGGATGTTATTATCCAAAATTACTCATCTTTTTAATTGAATGAATTATTGAAAAATAAATTACTGTAACTAGCCTATAATAAAAGCGTCTTAAGTAAACACCCAACAAACTTTTATACCAGCATGGAAACAACCCAACCCAAAGAAAAACAAGGGAAACAATTCGATTTTTCTGATTTATACATTAAAGAAAGACTACAAGGCGTTCGCTTAGCCTCTTTTCAAAAACGTGCCTTTGCCTATTTACTAGACTGGGGTATTATTTTTATTGCTGCCGAAAAGTTTGCAATGATTGTTTTGCTCGTTGCCGCATTTTTAGTAGTAAAAGGGCGCTTAAAAAGAACCGTTCAGCAGGGTTCAACCCTTATAGAAGGAGGCATACAACAGTTAGATAACCGGCTAGCCACACTCGGCACCGACGAGCAACTCAGAAAAAACTTTACTAAATACATGCAAGTGTATATTAAAGTGATGATTTGCATTGTAGTTATAGCCTCTATTATAGTGGCGGGTAGCATGGTGGCGGGTATTTTTATGCAGGAAGAGCTAGAAGTCTTAAAAAAAAGTACAGCAAGTAGCTTTTTCCTCCAACCGTTCCAAGGGGTTCTAAAAGAAGTTAGCTTATTGAGTAGTGCCATTGGTGGTTTATTGTATTTTTCCCTATTTACTTGGCGATGGAACGGGCAAACTCCTGGTAAAAAAATAATGAAAGTGCAAGTAGTGAGGTTGAACGGCAAGAGGATTTCCCTGTGGTCTAGCCTAGAAAGAATGTCGGGCTATACGGCTTCTGCTTCTTTGTTGCTTTTGGGTTTCTTCCAATATTTTTGGGATAGAAACCGACAGACCACTCACGATAAAATCACCGAAACCATAGTGGTAAATATGGGTGATCAGCATACCGCATTTCTAGTAAATGAGGTGTTGTACCGCAATAGTTTAAAGGATAGAAAAGAAAACGATTTTACCACAGATGATCGAGAAGAAATAGAAACCAACAAAAGCTCCGAAACGATAGAATATAAAAATGGAAACACTGTTGAAAAATAAAAAATATCTGCGGATTTTACCCTTCCTACTTTTTGTGCTGTTTTCTATTGAGTTAAAAGCACAAAACCATTGGAAAGAACTCGCCAATGTGAGCTTTAAAACCAAACTCGATAAAAGCGGAAACTACCCCATTCAATATCCAATCTTTGGAGAAAAAGTAAAAGGGATTGATGGCAAAGAAATCACCTTAAAAGGTTTCATCGTTCCGCTCAACGACTTAAAAGGAGATAGCTTTTTTGTACTTTCGATGCTCCCTTTCGATATATGTTACTTCTGCGGAGGAGCTGGCCCCGAAACGGTCGTTGAAGTACACACAAAAAAGCCCTATCGGTTCACAGAAAAAGCCATTCAAGTAAAAGGTACTTTAAAAATTAATGGTGCCGACCCTGCACAACTCATGTATGTTCTAGAAAACGCAGAAATAACCGAATAAACACAATAATAAACTACAACTTTACTCCTCATGGATATTCAACTTTGGATATATTTGATTGTCGGCGTTTCATTTGCACTTTACATAAGCATTGCCATTTGGGCGAGAGCTGTTTCTACAACAGACTTTTACATTGCAGGAGGCAAGGTTCACCCCTTGGCCAACAGCATGGCAACCGCTGCTGATTGGAAATCAGCAGCTTCGTTTATCTCCCTAACCCAGAAACTCAGAATGAACTATACATAGATAGAGATATTATGGTTCTGGCCAATCCCGAAATCGCAAAACTTCCTAATTGGGTAATGGCCTTGGTAGCGGCAGGTGGTTTAGCTGCTGCACTTTCAACGGCAGTATCGTTCTTTCCAGCAATTATTATGGGGATTTTCTATATTATGAAATTTAAGTTTGATTTCTTCGGAGGGGGGCGGCAGCAGATTGGTGGTTCGGAATTTCTCCCGAAGGTTTTGCTGTAATTGCCATGGCAATCAATTTTGTGATCGCTCTAATAGTCCATAAATTCACAACACCTGTACCCAAATACGTCGCCATACTTGTAGAGGAAATCCGTTATCCAAACACAAGTAAAAAAAGCTAAGAACTTTTTTTTAGCAGTAACATCAACGCTGCTACAGGAATTCAATTATAGTTTGTAATTTTTAGGCGAATCAAATAGAAGAAGAATTCAGACCTAAATCAATAAAAATAATATCATCATTAAGCCTTAAAAACACTCAAAAACCATGAGCATTAAAGTACAAACCCTAAGCGGGTATTTCCACGAGTATCAAAAAAGTGTGTTAGAACCCGAAGCATTTTGGGGAAGAGTTGCAGAATCATTCCACTGGCAAAAAAAGTGGGATTCTGTAGTCGAGTGGAACTTCAACGAACCTAAAGTAGAGTGGTTCATCAACGGCAAACTGAATATTACCGAAAATATTTTAGACCGCCATTTATACACCAAAGGCGATAAAATCGCCATTATTTGGGAACCCAACGATCCTTCCGACCCACATATCACCCTTACTTACCGAGAGCTTTACCATAAGGTATGTCAGTTTAGTAATGCCATGAAGGCGCAGGGAATCAAGAAAGGCGACCGCGTGATTATTTATATGCCCATGGTGCCAGAAGCGGCCATAGCCATGCTTGCTTGTGCTAGAGTTGGAGCAGTGCACTCGGTAGTTTTTGCTGGTTTTTCAGCAAATGCCTTGGCAGACAGAATTAACGACTGCCAAGCGAAAATGGTTTTAACCTCCGATGGAAATTTCCGTGGGAAGAAAAACATCCCTGTAAAGGCTGTGGTAGACAAAGCCCTCGAAAAAACGACAACCATTGAAAGTGTAATTGTATTACAGAGAACCCATGTAAAGGTTACCATGCAAGCAGGCAGAGATATCTGGTGGCACGATGCTACTGAAGGTATGGCAAACAACTGCCCCGCCGAAGTAATGGACTCCGAAGATATGCTTTTTATTCTTTATACTTCGGGCTCTACAGGGCAGCCAAAAGGAGTGGTACACACATGTGGTGGTTACATGGTATATACCCAATTTTCTTTCCAAAATGTGTTTCAATATTCTGAAGGCGATGTATACTGGTGTACTGCCGATGTAGGCTGGATTACCGGCCACTCCTACATTGTTTATGGCCCTCTTTTAGCAGGCGCAACCAGTTTAATGTTTGAAGGCGTTCCGACTTACCCCAACCCCGGGCGTTTTTGGGCCGTGGTAGATAAACACCAAGTAAACCAGTTTTACACAGCACCAACAGCTATCAGAGCCTTGCAAGCTTACGGTTTAGAGCA
>CAZFQW010000130.1:0-8303 GCA_964521225.1 uncultured Roseobacteraceae bacterium | reverse complement strand
AATTTTAATTCTGGCAAATGCTCGAAGTTTGTTCCGTATATGCCTGCCAAAAAAGTGAGGGGAATAAATACTACTGAAAATACGGTTAATACACGTATGATTTCATTCAGCTTGTTGCTAAGCCCGGAGTTGTAAATATCTAATTGGTCGTTCAACATCTCTCGGTAAACTTCTATTGCCTCGGTAGCTTGTATTACATGATCTTGCAAATCTTTAATAAAAGGGAACGTTTGGTCGTCAATTAACTCAGACTCAGATTTACTAAAATCAGAAGCTAATTCTCGCACAGGTCGAACCGTTTTTCTTAGGAAATTAATTTCTTTTTTATACTCATTAATTTGTTGCAAGTGGCTATTTTTAGGTTGTTCTAAAAGCTCGTTTTCTAAGGATTCAATCTTTTCTCCAAATTGCTCAATAATAAAAATGTAGTGATCTACAATGGCATCGAGTAGAGCAAATGCTAGGTAATCGCTGTTTCTATGTCTAATTTTTGTGGTTGGCCGAACGAGTCTTTCTCTGATTGGGCCAAAAACATCTTCCTCAATTTCTTGGAAAGAAATGAGTGTGTCTTTACAAATAACCAGGCTCAATTGCTCTGTTTCAAGCATTTCTTTTTGTTTATTATAATGAAGCACTTTTAGCACGATATAAATATGCTCATCGTGCTCTTCAAACTTAGGTCGTTGGTTAGTATTTAAAATATCTTCTTGTATAAGATTATGCAGGTTTAAATACTCCCCCATTTGTTTTACGACTTCCACCCCGTGCAAACCAACGATATTGATCCAGCTAACATAATTGGGTATATGAATCGAGGCAAGTTGGGCTACTTCTTGTGCTTTAAATTCTTGTAGATTGTCTGGGTTAAAAATAATTGCCTCAACCTCTGTTTTTTCTACTCTTTGGTCGCCTACAAATATGAGCGAACCGGGTGCAGTTCCGTATTTTGCACCGTGTTTTTTTAAAAATCTAGCCATCTTTTTTTTATTATAATTGTTTTGTGAGGAAAAACGGGGTTTCAATTCATTCCATATAGTGAACAGTTGTCGTTGTTTTCATACCTAGCGACTAGCCCGACAAATAGGCTCAAAACGCCTAGTAGTATGAAGAAAAAAGTTAAGCCTTAGTAAGGTAGAGCCTCTTCCCTTTCCGAGGGTGAGCCTGCCAAAAACTGTTTAAGTTAATGAGGTAACCAAATTATTACTGCGATAAATTATACCTGAACTGAACTCCAAAGGCAGTGCTGGTTCTTCGGAAAGAGTTTGAAACTCTTGGATCGTTAATGGTTCTTTCAAAGTAAAGCTGAACGTTTGAACGGTTATTTACCGCATAGCTAATAGTAGGCTTTAATTGTAAATTCATGTTTCCTGCCGTTACAATAGCACCTTCTCCTATTTTTCTTTGCACTGTGCGGGTGTCTCTTAGGGTAAATGCCATCCGCATGGTTACGTCGTTTTCAAGCGTATTTCCCATTCCTCTGATATTAAATGGCAGTTTCATTTTTGCTTTTGTGTAACCAATATCTACCGTTATATCGTTAGTTCTATTTTCGGTTACTTGGGCATTGGATAGGTTCAAGGCTAAATCGCGGCCTTTATTGTAATTGATGTTGATTTGCATATCGTTCTGCGCACGGATATTTAAACCAATAAGGGGCGAGAATTTCTCGGTTAAGGTTACTTGGTTCATCACAAAAAGAGGCACTAAGTTCCCGTTATTATCGGCATCCGCTAACTGAATATTTCGCTCGCTGACATCTAAAGCGATGGAGGAAGAACCATAAAATAAGGAGGAGGTATAATTACCCACCAAGTACTCAGAGGTGTATCCGTGAGTAAGGTTTACACTTTTAAAAGCCTCTTGGAAAATTCCTATTTTTGATAATCCTGTATACGTTAATCGCCAATTAGGAATTGGGATATTAGGGAAAGCACTCAGGCGGTAAGTAGCGGCATCGTTTCCGGTGTAAGCTGCTAAAAATGCAGGGACTAATACATCTTGTGAATTAGGGTCGTATTCGCCCAATGGGTTTAAAGCGTCTAATCGTTGTTTAATGACCTCTCTATTCGCTTCAAAATCGGTAAAGGTGGTTGAGTTATTATTTGCATCGTCGGCAGTAAAAGCGGTTTTCATTATGAAAAATGAGATTCCGTAACTACCCGTTCTCATTGGTGTTTGGGTAACAAAATCGTCTTCGCTTTCCACATACCTAAAAATTTCTGAGTAGGCAGCATCTCTTGTTTTTTTAGCTTGCAACTGAATTTTTAAATCGGGTGCAGGTTCTAAACTCGTATTTAAAGTAATTGCCTCCGTTTGTATTTGGTTGAATGGATTGTTCTGTGCGACACTCCCACCTAGCCATCCGTTGCGAGCTGCTTCTTGTTTTATAGAAGGGCTTTGGCTTCCTAAAACGAATGGTAAACCCGGGCTGCTCCAAGATTCGTCCATTCCGAAAAAGCTTGGGGTTGGTAAAAAGCCCGGCAAAATGGTTGTGCCGTTTCGGGCATAAGTGAAGTTTACATCTTTTACCGCCATTGCCGTTCGAAGCACTCCTTTTAAAATCTTCATTTCTGGAGGTTTTATGTTTTCTGCTTTTCGGCGTGCTTGTTCTTCTTCAATTGCCACAATTTTGGCTTCTAGCTTTTCTCGTCTTCGGTTAATTTTTTTCAGTTTTTTAACCGATAAAGTATCGTACAATACCAAATCCATAGTAGCAGGTGGAAAATCGGGTGGAACAAACGCTACACTATCGGGTAGTTTACTTTGTAATACTTTTATGGAATCTTGGGCAATGGAGGCACTATCCCTTTGTGCGAGTTTCATTAATTTCTTCTGAAGTCGACTATCTTTTTTATCTCTTTTGGCTAGTGCTTTGTCTAGTCTCGCTTGTATCTTTTCCTTTTTAAAGTCAAGAGGGTCTTCGGCTGGCGTTGGGCGTGCAGGCACATTTGCCCTCGTTCTCGATTGGGTTCGTTTCACCTCATTAATTCTTTTTAAGAAAGGGATTTTATTATAGAGTTTATTAAAATCAACTTTCCCATTTACATTAACCGTTCTAGCATTTTGAAGGTTATTCCCCAGGGTATCGGCTAAGCCCACACTACCTGCCGTCCATTGGTAATCGGCAGTGTACCTAGCATCGGCACTTAAAAAATCGGTAATTGGTAGCTTGTCGAACGGTAAGGTGTAATTTAACCCCACAGACTGCCGGTAGTTTTTCATCCTACCCAAATTCTTAAGATTCGTCAAGATAGAATCTTGGGCAAATTGGCTGCTTACATCCCCTATCGGTTCGTCAATAATTGCATTGGCATTGGCGGTGTAGTCTAAGCCAAGTGCTTTGGTAAACTGCCATTGTAGCGCGTAATTTCTGTCGAAAGTAAAGGCTTTTTCGTACTGAGGTAAAATACCATCGATGGTTAAATCGCGGTTTCTCAACTGGGTTTTCACAAACCTTCGGTTTAGCTGCCCCTGTACTAAAATATTGTTGGGTAACAGGTTAAAGTTGAATTCTTTTAACCATTTTAAATAAGATTTCTCTAAAAATTTAGCTTCCGAATTTTTAAAAGGCTCAACCGGTAAACCTTGGCTGTTATAAGCATAAGTTGCGCTCAATCGCCATTGTCGTGTGCTTAATTCTTCGGTATTGATATTTTTTAAGTAACTATCAGCATAAGAAGCACTAAGGGAAAGGTTTTCGATATCCCATAAGTAGTTTTTTGCTCCTTGCCTCATTTTTTGTTTACTAACATTGCTTAAATTGATACTACGAGCCTCGTAAAAATCTTGCGTTTTAGCTTTGTAGTCGGCACGTTCTTGTGGATCAGTAAAAGCAGTTAACGCATCGTTAAGCGGTAAATCGGGGTTAAGTGGGTCAAAAAACGGGTCTGAGGTGCTTCTTTGATAGCCTACAAAAAGAGGTAGAGAAATTCCTAATCTTCCTAACAAAATTTTATCGAGGTTGATATTCGATGAAATATCGTAATCGAGGTTTGCGGAACGTTGCCGGTTAGAGATTTTATCTTGAATTCCTCCAAAGCCTACTGTGCTATATCTTAAAGAAGTTCGGATAGAGGCAAAGTCGGCTAGTTGTGTGTTTAAACTAGCATTTACTGCCCAGCCTGCTGTATTATCAAAATCTGTTACCCGCAGTTCATTATACCATACACAAACCGATTTAGGTCGGTTATCGGGCGAATCGGGGTTTCGCAGCCCTAACATGACCGTTTGTACCGAACTGATATCGGGGTTTCCTTTAATTCTTACAATGTACTTATCTTCTACATTCGGAATATCCGATTGCGGGAATACTCTCGTAGGATCTACCGAAGCTCTATTTCGCTGTGCTTTAATTAAATATAATTCTTTGAGGGCAATATCGAGGCGGTTGGCTTCTGGCCAAATTGCTTGTGGGTCGGTACTCGGAATGGGCGTCATTACCAAAGGCATTTCAACTTCGTAGTAGTTTTCTTCAAAGTCGGTTCCTAAGCGAACGAACATGGAAACTTCATTATCTCTTGCCTCTTGGCTTTCGGCGTGAATATCCATTTTCAACCTTTGGTAGTTCACCATATCTACTACCACATTTTTATAAATAGCAATGGCATCGTCGTCTTTCAGGTCGTCAACACAAACTTGGAGCGATTGCTCGTTTAACTGCCTTGTTACTGTTGAAGTAGCATCAAAATCTCTGATTGCATTAGGCGGCAGGGTGTAAGGTGTGTTTACACCATCGTTTTGCCCGTTTTCTTCAATGTTGATTGTGGAAAGCCTAAAATCGGGTACGATGGGAGGCTCCTGCCCTAAATCTAACCCCCCCCCTTTTAAACTTTCGGTGTAAGGTCTCCATTGCGCTCCTACTAGCTGAAACTGCACCATCCTGAGCACAACAGGCTGCTGCCAACCTGTAAGAAACATTCTAATAAAACGGATAGATTTGTAGCCGTTAATATTGCCTACCTGCTCTACGTGGTTCCCTCTAATCGGAACTCGGAACTGGTACCAATTTACCATATCGCCTGTTTCTGGGGCAATGGCTTCTACTTTATCTACTACAAAAGGATGGTTATCTAAACGCCCTTTTTTTAAATCTACTTTGTACTGATAATACTGCTCTAGGTCAGAGACGGTGTTGTCTCTATTTAAATCTTCGTTATCGGGTAAGTTTGTTGATGAAGGAGTAAAGTTGGTGCCTCCATTGTTTTCCGGAGAGTTATTTTCCATTCCGTTAAAATTGCGGTAGCGCTCTAAGATTCCAAAATCGTTTTGGTCGGCGAAATCCCCTAAATAATACTGAAAGTCATCGGCAGCGGGGTCGGCTTCAATTGCTTCGCGCACTTGTGGATCAATGGTGTTGGGAAGCTGATTTAAGAAGGTTTCTCTAAAGAATGCCGATTCTTGCTCGTTGTTTAAGCCATCGAAGCCTACATCTTGAATTGTTCTTGCGCCATCTGCCGCATCGAAAGCATCGGTTAAATATTGCTGCGTAGGCGTTCTGCCCCAATCGGTAATGGCAAGTGCATTTTCATCGGCTACTAAGCCGTTTTCAAAAAAGTGTCTTCCGTCGGGCATTACATCTTCCGAAATATTTCCCAGATTGAAATATAAGTCGCCCCCTGTTCCGTTATTTTCTCCGCTGATTTCGCCATTATTTCCTTCAAGAAAGGGGTCCATCAACCAAAATTCTATATACTGAATGTTGATATTGTCGAAGTCGATATCGTGGTTAATGGCGCGGGTAATTGCCCCAAAATTTTCTTCGGGATTTTTGAGTGTCCCATTGGGGTTGAGGTCTGGGTTAAAATTGTACTGCCCCCGCTCTTCGGGATAATAGGCTAAGTCGAAAGATATTTCAGGAGTAACTACCTGTCCTCTTTGGCGATTAGGAAAAACCTCATTAAACGGAATTAAACGGATGTAGTTATTCTCAAGGTCTTCATCGGTAATATTGAGAGGCCTGCTTCGGTTTGCTCCTCCAGAAGCAAAGTAGAAAACATTATCGATTGAGTACCATGCCAGTTTCGCTCTTTTATAACCATTACTTAAAGGGTTAAGCCTTGGCGTTTTATTCAAAATAAGCTGTGGTGTAGAGCCTAGAGTCCACGAAATAGGGTTTCGGGTAAGGTCGTAAGGGATTTCAGCCCCTTCAAAATCATCGATATATGAAGTTCCGTTCGATTGCAGCAGCCGAGGCGAACCGGGAATCAGTTGAGCGAACTCTGCTTTAAAATTGATATTTGATTCTGCCTTTGTACTAACAAAGGGTAGTTTGTCAACCATTTTGGTAAGCAAACGAGATTTAGAGGCATAATCTACGCCAAAACCCCAGATCGTATTTCTAACAGGTTCGCTACCAATACTCACCCTCGAAATAATAGGTCTTTCATTTAAGTGCAGAAGTGTTCCTGTAAAACGGATATCTTTGCTAAAGTGATATTCAGCATCAATTCCTAGTAGATTTCTGGTTTGGAAACTAAATAAATCGGCACGCTCATATTGGATAGTGATTTCTCTCCCTGAGTTTAAAACCCCTTGGTTCATGATACGCACTCTACCAAATTGGTAATCTACGGTATAATCTACCCCTTCTGTTAAAGGGCTGTTTCCAACTCTTACAATTACAGAATTAGGTGCTATGTTAATACCGGGCAGTATAATTTCGTTGGATGAACCCGACTGAAAACTTCCCGATAAAAAGAATTTATTTTTAGAGGTATTGAGTAGCGCATCGGCTTGTGTTCCTTCGTATAAGCCATCAAAAATATATTTTTCAAGTAATACTTCTTCTGCAACGGGATTAAAAAACGTTTCGAGATGGCTACCAAAGGGTTCGAGCACGGGGAAGATGATTTTTCCCGTAGTTTCTTCAATGGTTATTCCAGGAATAAAATCGAAATTGCCATCGGGCTGTGGGTCATCATTTTGGTTGAGTTTATCAAGATTCATTATCTGAACCAAGGGAATGTCCTTCAACCGTGATCCTTCGTGCAAGCTAGGGTTGTCAATTCCGGTGAGGTCATCTCTGTAAATTACACGAAGTTGAAAGTTTTCTCTAGTTAATTGGTTTGCTTGTAGGGTATAGATATTTTTCATCATCAAATCCCAGATAGGCAAATCGGTACGAATGGTTGAAGGGGTGAGTAGTTTTAAAATAATTGTTTCTTCGTCTTGAAGGGAAGCATAATCTTCGGTGAGTTCACCTACTTTATAAACTTGCCCATTAAAAGTATATTCAAATGAAACGGCTAAGATTTCATCGTTTCTCAATGGCGTTAATAAAGAGACATATCCTAATTGTGGGTGAAAGATAAACTCGTTAGGTTCTAGTCTTCTTGAACCTCTTAACAGTTCAAATTCGCCTCCTTTTTCTAAGCCAAAAACGTTTTCGAGCTCGTTGCTTACCAAATCGGGATTACGAACGTTGGGGTCGTTCAATAAGTTATCGTAAAGTTGGTTGGCACCGTTACGTGCTGGCCCTGAAACGCCAGTTCCAACATTAGGATTTTCTGCCGCAAACGGATTCCCTTCTGCTAAATCCATTAAGGCAACTATATTTCGTAGTGTCTGCGTGTTATTATTTCTGTTGGTTACGTAAGCTTCAACACGGGTAACCACAACGCCTGAGGTAATTACTGGCATTGATTGCAAAGACCGCTCGTAGTTATCTCTAAAAAACTGAGAGAGGAAGAAGTGTCGGTTCAAATCGTATTCGTGTGCTCTAATTTCAAACTCCCTCGACTGCGCCCCATTTTTTATTCTGATTTGCTCGCTTGTTCCCCTTTGGCTTGAAGCTACTGCACTTAACCAAAGTTTCCCAAACCTAAGGCGGGTACTCACCCCAAAAAGGTTTTGCGCTCCTGTAATTAAGCTGTTATTTACGGGGAAACTCACGTTACCTAGTTGTACTTCTTGTACTATGTCGTGGTCGTAAGCGGTATAACCTAAATTATATTGCTGCTCAAATTGGAAAGCATTTTTAGTATCGAAGTTGGTATTGAGTTCAATGGCTTCTCCGATTTTTCCCGAAAGGTTCATTCCAATTTGTTGGTCGAAGTTAAAACCGCCATTCCGTTGCTGCCTCACGGGGATTTGTGGATTATCAACCCGTTGCCAAAGCCCTCCGAAGTCTAGCACAACGTTTCCATTCATGCGAATGTCGATGGTATTTCCACCCAAGAACCGACCAATTTTAGGGCTAATTTCAATAGGGGGAATGAGCCTGCCATCATCGGGGCTATCTGTTGCGTTATCAGTGGCAGCATCTTGCCCGATGGAAATGGCTTTCCAATAGTCTCGCATCATTT
>CAZFQW010000129.1:0-8312 GCA_964521225.1 uncultured Roseobacteraceae bacterium | reverse complement strand
CTTTAACCCATTGGGAAGCATATCTGAAATTACGATGTCGTTAATCGTTTGCCCATTCGCAATATCTACTTCAACCGCATAGTCCATTGCCCAAATAGGTCCTGGAGGTCGTTCGCCTCTTGGGGCACTGTTCGTTTTTGTTAATTCGTAAAGTTTTGGGGTAATGAACTTTGTGTTAGCACTCCCAAACTTAATTCCGTTTCCTTCAGGGTCTCCCCCCAACTCATAAAGTGGCCTTACAGTTACTGGCACGGGTACTCCCACAGTAGCTGTAGGTGCATTCCTGATTGTTGCACAGTATTCTACCGTTAGGGGCACTCCGTCTTTCACTACTGAACCTACGGGCAATTGGATAATCACTACCGTACTTCCTGGGGTAGCGTTTATTTCTGCGTCCGTTGGTGGGTTGTCGCCATCCCTCGCTATCCTTGCCTCTAAGATGATATCGGTTACTACACCGGAACCCGGCACAATATACGTTTGGATGGAAGCCGCATTTAGCCCACCTCCATTAAAAGTTACCCCATTAAACTCAATTTCGGGGGGAAATATCGCATGCACGATAGGGTTATACCCTTCTGTTACAGAGTTTTCAGTGAGAACTGCTTCAAAACAGAAGCCTTCGTTAATAAAGTTTTCATTGGGTAAAGTGTTGGTAAGTACAGGATTTTGTGCTTTCGCAACCGTAACCCAAACAAAAAAGTAAGCAGTAATTAAAAGTAATTTTCTTTTCATCGCTAATGTATTGCTACAATAAATATTTTGTCTTATTATTTTTTTAGGGATGTTAGTAGGGAAAGAGTTACCGTAAGTGATTGAATCAGTTTCTCCGTGAAGAAGCTTTATCGCCTATTCTGAATGATTCGTATTCTTTACTGTTAACAGTACCCTCGAAATAAGTTACCTTGAACTCCACTCGCCTATTGCGCTGATGTTGGAATTCGGTACATTCTACGTCGTCGGCACATTCGTTTTTTAGTACGTACTCGCCGTAGCCTTTCCAAGTGATTCTGTCGGCACTAATGCCTCGTTTAATGAGGTAATCTCTAGCCGATTTAGCTCTATTGTCAGAAAGGGTTTCGTTGTATTTGAAGGGAGCGCGCGAATCGGTATGTGCGCCTATTTCGCCTTTCATTTCGGGGTAGTCTATCATGAGTTGATAGACATCATTTAGCCCCGTTTGCGCATCGGGCCGAATATTGTATTTGTCGAGGTCGAAATATACATTGTAGAGTTCTATGACTGTCCCCTCTTCAATAGAGGCATAGTTACCTAAAAGTTCTTCATATTCTGAATTATCAAAATCCATGGGGACTTCACTTTCTACTAAATCGCCGCAATCGGCAGCGGTGGTCGTAAATTCTGTTGCTTTCCTAAAAAAACCTTCTTTTTCTGCCACTACAATATACTCGCAGTCTTCGTCTAAATCGAAACTGTAGTAGCCGTCTTCACCTGTTGTCATGCTTTGCCTTTCTCCAGTGCATTTATTTACCAGGGTAACTTTTGCGCCTGCAATTGGCTTATCGCAATCGTTGTTGAGTACGGGGCCTCTTGTGGTGAGTTGGCAAGGGTCAGCAGGGCAGAAAGACAATAATACTCTAATTTCGCTATCATTTTTCGAGTCTTTCAAATCGATAGAAGCGGTGCCATCGCATCCTCCCGCACAGAAGCCGAAGCCTTCTTTGGTAGCCTTAAAATTGTAGAGGTCTCTCCTAGGGATTCTTACGGCAAAACTGCCATCGGCATTGCTGCGGGTTGTGGCTATTTCTTCTCCTTCTGCACTTCTAACCACTACATTGGCGGCTCCAATTTCTGTACTGTCTTTACAGTTAATTACTGTGCCGGCAATTCTTATCATACCGTCTATTTCAAAATGATAGATATCGTCGCCTTTGCCCGAACGGTTAGAGGTAAAATATCCCGTTGTACCCGCTTGGTTGATAATCATCCCGAAATCGTCTCTGTTTCCATTTAAAGGTGCCCCCATATTGGTAGGATTGTACCACTGCCCTAAGGCTTGATTGTTTCCTGTGCGTTGCTCGGCACTAAAAATATCGAGTCCGCCTAAGCCAACGTGCAAATCCGAAGAAAAATACAGTTGTCCGTTTTCGTCGAGGTAAGGGAAAACTTCATTGCCCGATGTGTTAATTTCTGAGCCTAGGTTGGTCGGTTCGCCCCACTCGCCATCTTGCAACCAAGCAATGTATAAATCCATTTGCCCGTAACCGCCCGGCATATCTGAGGCAAATACCATGTAGGTAGTATCTTTTGCAAGTGCAGGATGTGCGCAGTGGTACTCTTTATTGTTGAAGGGCAACTCAATTGGGTTGGTCCATCCTTCGCCTTCTAACTGCGACTGAAATATTTTTAAACGGGTATTTTTTTCGCTGTCGAAACCTCTGCCTTTCCTGCCTAGGTCGTTTCGGGTAAAATACATTACATCGTAGTACTTATTAAAAGTAACCGGGCCTTCGTGCAACTTTGTATTAATTTGTTTTGAAAAAGGAGTTGGTTTCTGCCACTTTTCGTCTTCATTATCGCCAGGGTTTACTAGGTATAAATCTACATAGTATTGGTTGGTCCAGCGGTCTATTCCTTCGTTGTTCCCATCTTTGCGGTTAGAGGCAAACACAATGGAACTATCCTGATAGTACATTGGGCTAAAATCGAGTCGGTCTGAGTTAAACTCTGCTTTTGTAATGAGGTAGTCTTTGTTTTCAAGCCCTTCGTCGGCAAGTTTTTGGGCATAATCTGCCAATTTTAAAGCGTTCTTTTCGTTGCTTGTGCCGCTTTCTTGCACGGCATAACGCCTAAACCAAGTTGCCGCTTCTATATATTTCCCGTTGCTCAATAGCATTTGCGCATAATATAGGTAGCTTTCAGGGCTTTCTTCTATCTGTACAGCTTTGGAAAACCAAATTTCTGCTTTGCGGAACTCGCTATTGAGTCGGTAAGAATTGGCGAGGTTAAAAAGGGCTTCGCCGTTGTAGGGGTCTGCTTCAACCGTTTTAAGGTATTTCTTAATGGCTTCTTGTAAAGACTTTTGAGAGTAGTCGTTATCGGCAGAAAACATCTGAGCGTAAGCCTGACCCACCAAAAAAAACAGTAGCAGTAGTGAAGTGTAGTGTTTAGTATAGTTTCTCATCACATTGAAAAAGTAGGTATGTACATATAAAAACCTTTCGGTATTTAACTTTTTTTAATAATTTTCTCGAAACAAAAGTATAAAAAGATGGCGATTTCTTTTTTTTTTAAAATATCAAATTTGTTCTGAATGAGTATTTCTTAGCTATTAACTGATTTTTTAAGGTTACAAAAAGCAATTTCCCAAGGAACAAAATCTGGAAATAAGCGATAATTCGATAGAATTTTAGTAGTAATCGCAGCACAAATACAATCAAAAAAAAAGAGGTAAATCGATTGATTTTAAATCACTTAATTGTAGTGCAGTAGCACAGATTTTATATCTCTAAATTTAACATTCCTTTAAGATAGCATTCAGAAATATTAAGAATAGTACCACTTAATGCACACATTATCGAAAACGTGCTCACCTGTTGTTTGCAGGGCTTAAATGTTGTTTTTTCATGAAAAGTGAAAACTTTTTTTTGTGTATTCCGTAAGTTGATTTTCCCAAATTGAGAGGTCTTTCCCAACGATTTAAGATGTTTTTTCAAACAATTATTAATATCACCATGAAAATTGTGTACAGTTTTTGAATTGTTTGCATCTTGTAAAAGATTTAACAAAACCAACCAAATAAAACCAATGAAATCTATCCTTCCCATCATCTTGATGTGGGCATTGGCTGCATCTTTTTCAGCAAATGCCCATGCGCCCACGGGCACAGAAGTCCCTTCGCGCATCGAGTTCCTCAATCTAACCCTTCAATTAGACGACTATGCCAAGGGGCAGATTCAAGAAAAGGTGAATAGCCTTAACCGAAGCAAAACTTATTACCAAGCATTTTTAGACCGCTGCCATCTTTACTTCCCTATTATCGATGCCATTTTGGAACGAGAGGGAGTTCCTACCGATTTTAAATATGTAGCACTTCACGAAAGTACCTTAAAAGGAGATGCGGTTTCTACAACAGGTGCTACCGGCTATTGGCAATTCAAAGATTTTACTGCCGTAGAATTGGGAATGAAAGTGAATAACCGACTAGATGAAAGAAGCAATATTATCAGTTCTACAGAAGGGGCTGCCAAGTATTTGAAAAAAAACTACGCTGCTTTAGGCAATTGGCTTACTACGCTTATTTCGCACAACAGAGGTTTGGGAGGTACACAAAGAAGCATTGGGAACAAGTACAACGGTAAAAAAATAATTAAAATTGATAGAAGCACCCCCGCTTATGTATTCCTCTGCCTTGCCAACAAAATTGCCTTTGAAGACGCTTTGAACTACAGAATACCACAAAAACTATATATACACGAAGCAAATTCGGGTGATAAACTAAGTGATATTGCCCATTATACGAACGTTAACTTAACTACCTTACAACAGTTTAACCGTTGGACAAAAAAAGATGTCTTCCCAAACGATAGGGCACAGTATAAAGTATTGATTCCCATTGCGATACAAGATGAGAAACTCATTGCAAAAGCCCTTTCTAACCCTAAAAAGAAGAAAGATAAGCCTACTCTAATTGCGGATAACAACCCAACCCCAACCGAAAAAACTGTGTTTGAAGAAAAAACCGTTGCCCCCTCGGAAAGTAAAAGTAAGTATCCTGTTATTACCAAAAGAAAAAAGGTAACTATTGGCAACTACTCCCTTAAAATGGTAAGTGCCAACGGGATTCCCGCCTTCATAGCAGAGAAAGGACAAAGCCCCGCAAAAGTTGCCGATTTTTTGGGGATGTCGGCTAAAAAGCTAATGAAAATTAACGATTTGCAACTTTTTGATGTCCTTGAAGAAGAAAAAGTCTATTACATTCAGCCTAAAAAAACGAAAGCTGCTGTAAAAACGCATACAGTACAAACCGGCGAAACCGTTTGGGAAATTGCCCACGTTTATGGCATCACCGTTGATGCCCTGCGCGATAAAAATCAGCTTTCAAAAAAGGAGGAGGTAAAAGCAGGAAGAGTTTTGCTGCTTAGAAAGAAGCTCGGCAAAAACGAAAAACCTACTTACCAAAAAGTAGTGCCTCCTAAAAATACGCCGAAACCATTTGAGCCGGAACCCAATGAAATCATAATAGGAAAAAAAGAAGTCTCTGTTAAAAAAACACCGAAAGAAAAGCCATTGAAGGAAAAAGCGAAAGAGGAAAGAGAATACACAAGGCAAAAAGAAGAGGAAATTATTAAAGAGGACAGAAACCCTACGAATAACACCCCTCGTTTCCCAAGAAATGCACAAATTCATGTAATAAAACAGAATGAAACCGTGATGACGATACTCCAAAGGTACGGTTTAAGCATCAAGCAATTTAAGGAGTGGAATCCTATGGACGATTACCTCAGCATTCCGGCAGGTACTGCGTTAATGGTGGGCTACCAAGACGCAACACTCAGCAGCCCTACAGTAGAAATTGCTCCTAACTCTAGCACCGTGGTAGATGCGCAGGTAGTTAAAATGAAGGTGAAAAACCCTAACCCAAGCGAGATTTACCACATTGTACAAAAAGGTGATACACTCTATTCTATTTCTAGGAAATATCAGGTTTCTGTTCAGGCAATTCAAAGAAATAACAGAAAATTGAGCAACACTATTTCTATTGGCGAAAAACTGCTTATCCAATAAAAAAACACCTATTCTATTATCGGTTGGTCTGAAAAAACGGCTTTTTTGTTATAAGAAGAGCCGTTTTTATTTTGCTTTTTTCTTCCTCACTTTTCTTTCTTCTAACTTTGACAAATTGTTGAAATACTCTAAACCAATTACAACATGGCAAACAAAATAGCACTTATTACAGGGGCAACCGCAGGAATTGGAAAGGCAACTGCCGAATTGTTAGCAAAAAATGGCTTCGATATCGTTGCTTGTGGGCGTAGAACCGAAAGACTTGAAGAGCTTAAAAATGAGTTAGGGAAAATTACTAGAGTTCATACTTTACAGTTCGATGTCCGTGACCGTGAAGCAGTCAACGAAAGTATCGGAAGTTTACCCGACGACTTTAAAAATATTGATGTGTTAGTAAACAATGCGGGCAATGCCCACGGAATGGATACCTTACAAGAAGGAAACCCCGACGATTGGGACGCTATGCTCGACATCAACGTAAAGGGCTTTCTGTATGTTTACAAGGCGGTTATCCCCGGTATGATTGCACGAAACCGTGGCGACATCGTTAATTTAGGTTCTATTGCAGGGAAAGAAGTTTACCCAAAGGGAAATGTTTACTGCGCCTCTAAACACGCAGTAGATGCCTTAAACAAAGGAATGCGATTAGAACTCAACGAATATAATATTCGAGTGATTTCAATTAATCCGGGCTTGGTAAATACCGAGTTTTCAACCATCCGATTCAAAGGCGACCAAACAAAAGCCGACAATGTGTACAAGGGGATGACCCCACTTTATGCCGAAGACATTGCCGATATTATCTTGTTTTCAATCACCAGACCTGCCCATGTAAACCTTGGGGAAATTTTAGTGCTCCCTACCGACCAAGCGTCCTCAACGGTGGTGAAAAGAGATTGATTCACTCTTTTGAGTAATCTTCTTCATTCCAGTTCAGAGAATCTTTTAGGAATAAGGTAAATTGATATGCTTTTTGATAGAGTTCATAAACTTCATATAAAGTTTTTTGTGTCTCGTTTTCCCCAAAATTTTCATGAGTTAAAATATTTCTTTCTTTACCTAACTCCATAAAAGATTTCTCTGAATCTAATAAGATGCCATCATCGTCAATAACTTGTCTTACTTTTTTTTGAAACTCTACACCGAACATTTTAAAAAACTGGTTAGCATTTTTAGCTTTCCATTCAAAATAAGTATGATATTGCCTACTGATAGCCCTAGTTTGAACAAACTGCTGTAGGCGTTGGGCATCTGTGTTTTTTGTAGTAAAGATTTTGATACTTTGAGTAATCTCATATTCAAAAAAGCTTGCAGATGAAATAAGTAATACTTTCTTGAGCTGTTTGTCCATTTCAATCTTAAGTGACACCTCAGATGCCAACAGTTTTAAACATTCATCAAAGTTCTCATACATTTGATCTATATGAGTTTTTTCTTTTTGAAGTTGAGACATATCAATCAGGCATTAAAAAGTTCTCTTGCAATCTCAAGGCGATATAATGTGTTTTTAGTACTTGCTGTATTACTTAAGGTTGCCTCTTTAAAACGACTATCTGCTTTGAGTTGACTAATAAAGTCTGCTGATATTTCCTTTATTAAACCTTCATCGTGTTTTTTCAATGCTAATTCGCAATAAACTACGAAAGTTGCTTCAAAGGTGAATACGTCGAAAGCATTACGATTATTAGAAAATAACTCATTAGCATTTTGAGGCAGTTTTGTTAAAAAAACCTGAAAAATATTTTGTAAAAAACTAATATACTCAGAAGTAAATTTTTTGGCCTTAGCAGAAAACAAATTAAGAAACTTCCTAACTGATGCTTTATAGTCATCTCCTTCCAATAACATTGCAAAAGTTCTCAGCATAATTTCTACATCTCTCATGTGTAAATCAGCTACTCCTCCTTGTAAATCTCTCCAAATTGTATTTAAGTTAAGCTTATAAAGCATGTCGTAAAATTCAGAATGATATAAACTTGTCCTTATTTCTTGAGTTCGTAGATTAACGCCTCCTGAGTTTAATCGATTAAATATTTCAAAAACAGCAGAATTATCGTCATCAGGAGAATTAATTCAACATTAAATCCACAAATTGCAAATTGTAAGCAACTTGTGGATTTAATCTATAAAAGCACAAACGATTAACTAAAATTTAAAGAACTTCATTCTTCGGTTTTCACTTGATATATCAAAGTTATATGTTAACATGATCTCATGTGTTCCACTATTTATGCCAGATAAACCATTTAATGAATATTCGTAACCATAACCAATTGTTAGTTCTTTATAAACTTTGCAGTTTACAAACAATCCCAAAGCATCACCAATTCGATATAATAATCCGCCTCCGATCCATTGCTGATATTCAGTTAAAACTGTAATATCATTTGAAACAGGAGATCCTGATACTAACTTGGTTATCAAACTGGGTTTTAATACCCAGTCTTTATCTATTTGCCAAATATACCCGCCATTGATATAATAATGTCGTTTTAATTGATTTTTATCGGCTGCATAAGCATCATCAACTGTAGTTTGGATTAGCTTAGGAGCAGAAAATCCAA
>CAZFQW010000128.1:0-8334 GCA_964521225.1 uncultured Roseobacteraceae bacterium | reverse complement strand
GCAACCATATTTTTAAAGAATCCTCTGAGATGGCTACGGAGGTAATAGCGAATTGGATACTAAGTAAACAAAATACTCAATGTAAATAAAAACGAAATTTGGAAACTAATCACAGCAATACCATTTACTTATGAAACTATGTTGAAGTCAAACATCATATTTCTTCATATCCCAAAAACAGGTGGCACAACACTAAACAGCTTGCTTGAGAGAGTGTATTGGCACCAGCGGAAGAATATGCGAACTATAAAGCATTTTTCAGAATACCCAGCTTTTACCCAAGAAGATAAAAATAAACATACTGGAATACAGGTGCTCAAAGGTCATATTCCATATGGCGCACATGAGTATCTAATCGGCGATTCTGTGTATTTTACTTTTCTGAGAAATCCTATACAGCGTACACTTTCAAATTATTATTATGCCATCAGTCAGCGTGGAGAAGGAATTTCTAATTACTTAATTGATAATGATATTTCTTTGGAACAATATATTGAAGAAAATATAGCCCCATGGGTGTTCAATGAACAGACTAAGTACTTGGCAGGAGCACAATCAGGGAAAGAAATAGCATCAGAGTGCAACGAAGAACAATATCAAAGTGCAATAGCGCATATCAAAGACCATTTTGCCTTAGTAGGACTCACAGAGTATTTCGATGAATCTCTATTGCTTCTTAAGAAGAAATTGAACTGGCGCTATCCGTATTACCACGTTAAAAATGTAACAAAGAGAAAGCGTCCTCCTCTTTCAGATAGAATGAAAGAAATTATTGCGAAAAGAAACAGCTATGATATGCGATTGTATGAGTATGCAAAAAAACAACTCCATCAATGCTTAACGGAGGAATCATTTGTATTTCAGGGACAAATGCCGTATTTTCGGCTGATGAATCAGGTATTTAGAAAGTTGAGGTAATCCCAAATGAAGAACGAAGTACCCCTATTTTCCATCGTTATTCCTTTATACAATCGTGAAAAGTTAGTGGTAGAAACACTGCGCTCTGTACAATCACAAACTTATACGCATTGGGAATGCCTTGTAGTTGATGATGGCTCTACCGATAAGTCTTTTAAAGTGGCGCAAGGTTTTAGCGAAGTAGACTCGAGGATAAAAGTAATTAAAAGAGACAAAGAGCCTAAAGGTGCACCCGCTTGTAGAAATATAGGTATAAAGTTAGCACAAGGAGAATACCTGATTTTTTTAGATTCAGATGACCTATTAGTGCCCGAAGCTCTTGCGAGGCGCAAAGTGTTTTTTGAACAACACAACGATAATGATTTTATTGTTTTCCCAGCAGGCCTATTTAAATGGGAAATAGACGATACAAAAAAAGTATGGAATCTACTAAACAAAGAAGAGAAAGCTGATTTGGAACGCTTTTTTGATAGAGATACTCCTTGGGAGATTACTGCACCTACTTGGAAGCTGAGCAGTATACGTAAATTAGAAGGATTTGATGAACAGCTTGATTCAGGGCAAGACTGGGAGTTACATGTGAGAGCACTGATAATGGGTTTAAACTATACAAAAAGTCCTGATACCCTTGAGTATATCGATCACTTTATCAGAAGAGGTATAGAAGATACCACTAAAGTATATTTTTACGATAAAAAAAGAATGGAAAATAGATTAGTGATGTATGCTAATATATTACAGCTCTTACAAACACAGGAGTGTAAAGTAGATGAACGTTATATCGTAAAACACCTCATTCGTTATGCTTGGCAAGCTGTTCAAGAAGGGCACAATAATTTAGTATCACAGCCTATTAAAATACTTAAATCTTTCGGATATATTACTACGATTCAGGAAGTGTTATTGAAATGGAGATTGCAAAATATTAACTTGTTCGTTAATCGAATAATAGATGCAATATTATTCAGGGCATATAAACTAGCCAATTTACTTGAGCCGATAAATAGTTCTTTGAATTCAAAAGAACCCTTCAACTAATCGTTTAATTTCATGAGTGGTCGTACTCCTTTAATATCCGTTTTGCTCCCTGCCTATAACGCAGAACAACATTTACGTGCTGCCATAGACAGTATTTTAGCGCAGACTTTTACCGAGTTTGAACTATTGCTGATTAACGATGGCTCAACAGATTGTACGGAGGATATCATTTTATCATACCAAGATGAGCGAATTCGTTATATAAAAAATGAGAAAAACTTAAGCTTAATACCCACCTTTAATAAAGGAATTAAGGCAGCTCAGGGGAAATATATTGTTCGAATGGATGCCGATGACATTTCTTTGCCTAAGCGTATGGAAAAGCAAATTGATTACATGGAGGCACATCCTGAGGTGGGGCTACTAGGTAGCTATGTAACTGCTTTTAATGATGTAGATGACACCGAGCGGCTCGTAAAATACCAAACTGAACACGAAGCGATTGTTTTTCAGTTATTGTTTCATACACATTTTCCACACCCAGCAGCCGTGCTGCGAACAAGTGTTTTAAAAGACCATAATTTGTTGTTTGAAGAAGAATACGAATTTGCTGAAGATTATGGACTGTGGAACCGTATGGCAGACTACTGTAAGCTAGCTATACTCCCCGAAGTTTTAGTAAAAAAACGCACTCACCAAGAACAATACACAGAACTAAACTTATCTAAAGGGGCAAAGGCAACGGCAAAAATCAGACAAGAACTACTTCAAAAAGTAGGGGTTAGGCCTTCTCAAACAACCTTTGATACCTACGAAGAGATGCTAAGAGGACACATTCCTACAAAGAGAGCTCCTATTATAGGTCTGTTAGATTTATTAGAAGAACTAATATTAAAAAACAGAGTATCTAAAAAATATCATCCACAAATTTTTGAACCCTTTTTTGCAGAGCGGTTTTGGTTAATTTGTACACAATCAACCCATTTAGGGAGTAAGATTTTTTCAAAATTTAATCAAGCAAAAGTGTTTGAAACTTATACTATCTCCCGAAAACAAAAGCTGATATTTTATATAAAAGCGATGCTAAAATATCGATACGCTAACCCAAAAATATATCCCGTTTTAGAAGCATGAACACAGAAGCCCTTATATCAGTAGTGATGCCAGCATACAACTGTAGTAAATTTATAGAACAGTCTATAGAGAGTATACTGAATCAAACCTATCCAAATATAGAGCTACTTGTTGCCGACGATGCATCCACAGATACTACAAGAAAAGTAATTGATAAATATCAAGATAAGCGCATCAAACGGTTCCATCAGCCAGAGAACTTAGGATATTTACTTACATGTAATCAGCTTTTTGAAAAAACAAGTGGAGAGTTCATTGCTTTTCAAGATGCCGATGATTTTAGTGATGTTACTCGTTTAGAAAAACAATTACAGTTTTTATATAATCATCCTGAGGTTGGCGTATGTGGAACAAATTTGACAGCGATTTCTGAACATGGGAAAAAGATGTTTTGCTCTCGTTATGAAACATCTCACCAAGAAGTTCTTAATT
This sequence comes from uncultured Roseobacteraceae bacterium, assembly GCA_964521225.1. GTDB lineage: Bacteria > Bacteroidota > Bacteroidia > Cytophagales > Flammeovirgaceae > CAYUJH01. The sequence goes on along the minus strand of CAZFQW010000128.1, from coordinate 4,872 downwards.
ACTTTATAAATAAGGATTATAATATTTTACCCAATTCTTTTTTGCTCAGAAGAGAGGTCTATAATGTTATTGGCGGATACCATGAGTATTTTAATAGAATCGGTGCGGAAGATTATTATTGGACATGGCTCATCATGGAAAAATTTCAGTTAGCTAACCTTTCTGACCCTTTGTACTATTACCGTTACAACCCTCATTCTATTTCGGGGGACTGGGCAGATAACCCTAAAAAAATACACACAGCAAAACTCTTAGAATATATTATTTTGAAGAGATATAGAGAAAATTTAGATGTTTTACATGAAAATAATAGACAAGTTTTAGCAGTGTTTGAAAAAAGAATTAACCAACCGTATGATAACGACCCTTCATTATTTTACCGAGAAATATCCACTAAGTTTTTTTATAATCATAGGAAATATAAGGCAATAAAAGTGATTTGTAAAGCTATATTTATAGCGCCGTTTGAGTTAAAAAACTGGAAAGATTTATTCTATTACTTGAAAAAACTTTAGCATGGATAAAAAAAAATACTTAGAGAGTCCTCTTGAGCATAAAGGTTGGTTGCTACGATTTTTTTCTACAAAGGCTAAACTTATAATTTTTGATATAGGAGCTTGTGAAGGACTTGATAGTATAAAATATGCTAGGCTTTTCCCCAACTCAAAAGTATATGCTTTTGAACCTCTTCCGAATAATTTTAATCAAATTCCTCAAAACCTAGAGGAATGTAAAGTAGAAAATGTAGAAATATACAACCTAGCTTTATCCGATAAAAAAGGAGAGGAATCCATTTATGTTTCCTCAGGAACGCCAAAAGGCCTTGAAAATGATGATTGGAATTATGGTAATAAGTCTAGCTCACTCTTAAAACCTAAAGAAGTTACGCAGGTACATAAGTGGCTATCTTTTAGTAGTTCTATTAGGGTTAATACAAACTCTGTTGATAACATTATTGGTGAATTGAGTACTAAACATATTGATATAATACATCTTGATGTGCAAGGCGCAGAACTTAATGTATTAAAAGGTGCTAAAGATACATTGCATAATATTAAGGCAATTTGGCTAGAAGTTTCTCAAAGAGAACTGTACGAAAACCAAGCTAAGGAATCGGATATAGTAGCTTTTTTAAAACAATTTGGTTTCGAAAAAATATATAATACAGAAAATGATGAGCTTTTAATTAATACAAATTATTTCCCATTGGTAGGAAAAACATTATCAGCCAACCATAAGAGTGGGTTAATTAGAAAAATAAGGAACAGAATAGGCTATCAACCCTACCAACATTTAGTAAAAAAGTCATATTCTCAGTCAGGAGAAGACTTAATTGTTAAATATATTTTTGACGTAATAGGAATTGAAAAAATCACTTACATAGATATTGGGGCACATCATCCATATTACTTAAATAATACTAATATTTTCTACGAAACAGGCTCTAGGGGAATTAACATAGAACCTAACCCGTCATTATATCAGGTATTTGAAAAAGAGAGGCCTTTTGATATTAATTTAAATGTTGGTATCCATTCTGGCGAAAATAAAACATTGGATTATTATGAGATGAGCAATCCAACGTTAAATACATTTTCAAAAGAAGAAGCCAACGAATACAAAAACCAAGAAGATATTGAAATACTAAAAGTAAGTAAAATAGAGGTTAAGTCTTTAGTTGAAGTTACAAAGCAGTATAATAATGGTAATTTCACAGATTTTATATCGATTGATGTTGAAGGGTTAGATGAAGAAATTATAAAATCGATTGACTTTGATACTATGCAGCCCAATGTTATCAGTATTGAGACAATAAGTTACTCCAATCGAGGGCGGGGAATAAACAACTTAGAACTGATTGAGTACATAAAACAAAAAGGATATTTACTCTATGCAAACACTAATATCAATTCTATTTTTGTAAAAAAAGACTTTTGGTATCGATGAGCGTGATTGTAAAACTCACTGATGGGCTTGGAAACCAACTATTTCAATATGCTTGCGGTTTAGCCGTGGCCATGCGTACGAATCAGCCTTTATTAGTCGATAATACTTGGTATCGTTCTATTGTAGAGCAGTATACCAAGCGGAAATATTTGCTAAATCAATTTAATATTTCCGCAGCAGAGGCAACAGAAAAGGAAATTAATATTTTAAAAAAGCCTAAATATCCTATAATAATCAACTCGCTGTATTACCGCTGGCAGTATAGTCTGCCAACGTATAAAAGAAGGTATTATAAAGAACCTCATTTTCATTACGACGGCAATACATTTAAAATCAATAAATCGGTTTATTTAGAAGGTTTTTGGCAATCGGAATGTTACTTTAAGGAAATTAAAGAGCCTTTATTGCAAGAGTTTTCTTTAAAAAAACCGCTAAGTGCTTCGGCTCAAGCAATTGAAAAGCAGATTCTGTTTACCAATTCGGTTGCGGTACATATTCGTCGTGGCGACTACACCCAAAGAAACAAGAACCCAGAACATCAGCTACTTCCAGTAATTTATTATAATGAAGCGATACAACAAATGAATACACTGTTAGTAGCGCCTTATTTTTATATTTTTTCTGATGATATTAACTGGGTGAAAGATAATCTACCAATAGAACAAGCCGTAAAGTTTGTATCAATTAATACAGAAAGTGAACTTGAAGATTTTGCATTAATGAAATCGTGTAAGCACCATATCATTGCCAATAGTTCTTTCAGTTGGTGGGGCGCATGGTTATCAGAAAGCCCCAACCAAAATGTAATCGCCCCAAAAGATTGGTTTACTCATAACTCCCCTAAACAAAAAAACGACCTAGTCCCTAAAGAATGGACACAACTATAAATCAGCCTTTTGTGACCGTATTAATACCTGTTTATAATGCAGCCATGTGTGTAGAAGAGGCTATACTTAGTATTTTAAGCCAAACCTATCCACATTTTGAATTGCTTTTAATTGATGATGGTTCTACCGATAATTCACTATCTATTATTAAATCGATTACAGATAATCGTATTGTATTAATTGCATTAGAAAAAAACCAAGGGCTTGTGAATGCTCTGAATACAGGCATAGATAAAGCTAAAGGAAAGTACATTCTCCGCATGGATGCCGATGACATAGCACTCCCCAATCGGATAGAAAAACAGGTTGCTTTTATGGAATCTAACGAGGGTTGTATACTATGCGGAACTGCTTTTGAAAGTTTCAGTGAAATCGGTAGAAAAGTGGTAGTATATCCTCAACAAGATATGGAAATACGCTTTCGATTTTTATATCAGTGCCCTTTCGCACACCCTACCGTAATTATGCGAACAGCACTACTCAATAAATATAACCTTCGCTTTTCGGCTAATCATAAAGATTGCGAAGATTTAGAGCTATGGATTAGAATGGGAGATTATGGGCAGCTTGCGAACTTACCCGACGTACTACTAAAATACAGAGTACACGACAAAAGCCTTTCACAAGTGCACTCGGAAAAACGATGGCAACAAACTAAAGAAGTGATTATCAATTTTTGGAATCGTTTTGATAATACTATTCAACTAGAAGACTTTGAAACTATTTATAATATTTTTTACAGAGAGTTTAAACCTAGCAAAACGTATTTATATAAAGCAAGTGCTTTGTTAGAAAAGCGAGGTAAAGGTAAGAAGTTAAGTAAGTACTTTTCCAATTCTTTTTTTACCAAACAGATTTCAAGGCTAGGGTATCATTTATTTTATAACTCGGGAGAGGGAAAGTTTAATGAAGTAAGCTTGTATAAAAAAAAAAATATACCAAAAACAGGTATAACACAGCTTATGTGGTTGAAGTTAATAGTTAAGAAAATTGTAAAATCTTTAGTTTAAGTAATTATTATATTGAAACGTCTTGTTTTATTCTTACTAAAAAAGGAGAGAGATAGTTTTATAGCATACTATATTCTGTATATCAGCCATCTATGGAAAAACAATCCTTTTTCTTTTCGGCTGTTGCTAGATAGTGTAAGTTTATTATTAGGATGGCTATATTTCAACACTATACTTCAGTTAGTTTCACAACTCAATAAGCTAAGGGAGACAGAACTGTTTTTTTCTATCAGAAAATGGATTTTAAATTACTTTAAACTTATAGATAATTATATTATTATTCCCTGCCCTAACAATTACAATTCATTAAAAGAAAAAAAACACTTTCATTTATTTACACACTATAAACTGCCAAATGTATCATTAATTAGCTACCATAATATTTATTTATTTATCTCTGAATCTTATGGCGTAGTATTTAAACCCTTTAAGTTGAAATGGAAGTCAATTCATGGTCTATGGGACTTCAGGAGTGTTAATGAAATTCATCCAAGATACTATCGTTATATCATGGATGTGTATTTGAGAAACAAATATTTAGATAAGAAATACTATACACTACCCCAATCTCATAAGAAATACTTACTGGTACATCACGAGTTTAATTACTATCACTGGCTTACAGAAACTTGGGTTAGATTATGGAAAATAAAAGATACTCAAGAAGAATATGTAGTCTTACTTCCTGAAAGCCTCAAAAAATATAGTTTTGTTCATTCTACATTAAGCACCTTCGAACAGCTCGCAATACAATGGGTGCCAGAAAGTACAATAATTAAGGCTAGAGCGCTTGAAATGATGAGTATGAAAAGATACTGGCAGCATTACAATCCTGTAGTTTTATCCAACCTAAGAGACCATTTTCGTCAGTTCACAGGGAAATTGGACATTGAAAGTCCCGAAAAACTATTTATATCACGAAAAAAAGCGGTACGCAGAACATTTGATAACAACGAAGAAATTGAATCTACTTTTAGAGCGAAAGGGTTTACTGTTATTCACTTTGAAGATTACTCTTTTTTTGAACA
>CAZFQW010000127.1:0-8338 GCA_964521225.1 uncultured Roseobacteraceae bacterium | reverse complement strand
CTAAGGCATCTTCCGGATTTAAAAACGACTGAACGTCATGCTTATATCCATTTTTTTCTAACTTTTTCAAAACGGTGAATTGGTAGATTTCGTCGTCGTCAATAATCCAAATCATAACAATGTAATTTGTGAGTTAATAGTGAATTCCAAAAAACGAAGTTTAAAAGGCTCCTCTCGGTTAGAGGTAGTTCAATGAAAATCTACACTCAAACACTTTTTTGGAAGGTTACGATATTAGGTAGTACGGGAATTTCAATGCACAGAGATAAAAAGGCTGCTTATTTATTTTGCTAATAAGTGCTAATACACAAAAGCAACGAACCTTTACGATAAATGAGAGGCTTCGTAATCAAAAACGATGGTAAACCTAGTCCAATCACCTACTTCGCTCTCCACAGTAATGCTTCCTCCTAAGGCTTCAATCTGATTTTTAGTGATAAACAAACCCACTCCTCTTGCATCGGGGTGCGAATGAAACGTTTTATTCAACCCAAAAATCTTCTTGCCATACCGCTGTAAGTCAATACCCAAACCATTATCTTGATATTCTAAAATTATGCGTCCTTCGTTCCACCAAGTTTTAAATTGGATTTTTGATTTTCGCCCGCTAGAACGATACTTAACCCCATTGGTTAGTAGGTTCTGTATGATACTATCTAAGTAAGCCTTCGGGTAGTTAATTTTAGGACAGTCCTCAAAATCGCCTATTATTGCTATATCGGCAGCTTCTATTTGGGTGTAGATGCTCTCTGTTATGTCGGTAAGAATCGTTTTGAACTGTAAAATACTTCTGCCGATAGCCGTATTTTGCCGAATTTGAACTACGTCTGTTAAATCGCTAATAGTACTATTTAAGTTGGCAACTACCTGTTCTAGTTTTTCAAATAAAAAGGCTTTTTCGTCGGCATCTTCTTCGGTTTGGTACAATTCAAACAAAGCGTTTAAATTTCCCAAAGGCGACCTTAAATTATGGGAAACGATGTAGGCGAAGTTTTCTAACTGCTTATTTTTTTCTGATAAGCCTTTTGAAAGTCTTTCAACTTCTTCGTAATTGGTTCTAAGGTCGTTTTCGGTTTTTTTAAGTTGGGTGATTTCGCGGGTAACCGAAATGGCACTTTCTACTTCGTTGGCTTCGTTTTTTATGGGGACGATGGTAATCAAAAAAAACTCGCCTTCCCAGTTTTTGTGTTGCCCCGGAACCGATTCGTACGTTATCATTTCGCCCGTTTTTAAAGCGGTTTCTAAATTTTGCTCGAAAATGGAGATTTCTTCGGTTTGAAACGCCAGTTCACTCAATTTTTTACCAATGAAAGCATCTTCGTTTTGATTCGTTAAATTCAAGATAGATTGGTTAACGAAGGTATGTTCTAAGTCTTTGTTAAATTGAGAAATTAAGTCGGGGTTATTGTTCACCAAGGTTTTAAAGCGCATTTCGCTTTCTTCTAGTTTCTGGTTCGCTATTTTTAGTTTTTCTGTTTTTTGGGCAATTATTTTTTGCAATTCAGCAGGGCTTTTATACTCTAAAGCTTTGGGAATCACCCTGATGAGGGTAATAGCAGTTGCCCATGAAACCCCACCTGTAATAAATAAAAAAAGCGCATTTAGCCTGTAAAGAGGTTCCCAAAATATAATGGCATCCATAAGGTGAGTGATGCCACAAAAAAGAATAAAAGCGATAAATAAATTGATAACTCTTTGATAAGGCAGTACAGTAGTTTTTTTCAGAGTAAAATAGAGGAGGGTAACAGGAATGACAAAATAAGCACTCCATATCGCTAGGTTAGAACCTATGTATAGCCAACCGTGGAACTCGCTCCACTCGCCACAGTGCCACCTTGGAGGAAAACTAGAAGTGTCGAAAATCCTGTACAAAAATAAGTATAAAATGTCCATACAATAATTAGGTTAGGTGTGATTTTTTGGAGGAGCCGCCAATCATGAAATACGATTCTAAGCTAAAAAACTACCTATTTAAGTTAAAAAGAGTGCCCTTTGTTATGATAATGCTTATAACACTGTGCTTGTATATTTAGATCATAAGGAGTTGTTAACTTTTACTTACTTCTTCACCTTTCTTTTAACGATTTCTCTAAAAGAAGCCATAAATGGCAAAGGGGGGACCGTTCCCATAATTGAAAGTTCTTTGGGAACGTTAGTTTTTTCGTCGAGAAAAGTTAGCATCCCTTTCATTCTGTGCTTTTGAAATAGCTTACTAAAATAATAGGCAACGGCACCACCATTTTGTTTCATTTGATGTAAGATAATGGCATCATACCACAAAAAACGACTTTTGGTTTTCCTGCGTTGAGGCACTCCCTTCCCAAGCAATCCTTTTACAATTGCTTGCGCATCTTCTTGCATTCTGCGGAAGGCATAACCCGTAGAAGCTTTGCATAAGCCCCCTTTTGTACCAATAAAATGAATTCTGTTACCATTGTTAAGAGGGAGTGGGGCATCGGTCATAGGAATCATGCCAAACTCTTTTTCTTCAATGTTATAAGAACTCATTGTTAATTTTTGCATGTAAATTTTTAAGAACTTATCGTACTTTTTTTGCTCAAATGCTGCTTCAGAAAAAATGGTGTATTCTACCAATGCTTCCGTTTTGCTAAAGGGAAGGATGTACACAAACTGAACTTTCCCTTCTTGGGGAATATTAAAGTCGAACATTGTGGGAATATCGGGGCGGAAGATTTCCTCTTCTGTTTTTACAAACCAACCTTTAAAATGCTGCCACAAAAGCGTGTATTTGGCTACTTGCTGCGCAAATTTTTCGTGGGAAAGTAAGCTGTCGAATACGTGCTTCGCTCGGAAACTATTGGTTTCGGTGGCAACTTCAACCGAGCCGACTTTATCTTCTATGTGTAGGATATTCGCATAATGTGTTGAAAATCGAGGGTCTTTTTCAATGGCATTGTGTACATGCCGATAAAATGCTGCCGAACGAATAGTATAATAGGTATAGGGCGCAGTATTTAATTCTGCCGAAAAAGTAGGAGAATGAAACCTCAGTTTATGCCATTGCTTATAGATAATTTCATCGAGTGAGTTGCCCTCCTCTGCCCAAAAAGACCAAGTTCTATCATTTCCCTTTTTAGGGGCTTTATCTATTAATAAAATGGTGAATTTTAGCGTAGGATTTTGGCTTAACTCCCAAGCCAAAAGCATCCCCGCACCCCCTAAACCAGCAATAATAATATCGTACTTTTTTTGCATATCTATTCAAGCAGAAATGCTATTAAATGTTTGAAAATAGAGGGGTTATTTTCCCTATTGTTAGTATTGCAGCGCAGCGACACTCCCCCCAAATCACTACTACTCCTTCTTAATTATGCTCAACGCTAACCTTAGTTTATGGTATTCCATTTCCCCTTTAAAGAAATCGAAAAGGGGTTTAAGGGTATCTTCTTTTCCTGTTTTTTCCCATGCTTGGCGGATGGTGTTTACTTCTACCTGGGTAATGTATTGATAAATATCAATAGGCTCATTTTTCTCATACAGGTAGGCAATGTGCGAGTAAACTGTAGTGGGGCTCAAATTCCTGATTTGCCCAATTTCTTCGGGGCTATTACCTTCGGAAAGAAGTTTTTTAGTTTCTATATAAGTACTTCCTTTCAGGTTTACTTCTTTACTGTTTTGGGTGATAAAATCTTCAATAAGCTGAATAAAAGTTTGCCCGTACCTATTGAGTTTAACGGCGCCAACTCCAGAGATTTCAGCCATTTCATCTACATTAATGGGGCGTTCGGTTGCCATTTCTTTCAAGGTTTTATCACCAAAAATAACATACGGAGGTACACCTTCGTCTCGGGCAAGTTCCATGCGTTTTTTGCGTAGGTTTTCGTACAGTTCTTCTTCAAAAATCGCTGTTTTCGACTTTGGCTTTTCCTTGGCTTGTTCCTTCCTCTCTTGGGGGGTTAATGCCTGTGTGAGCTTTACTTTTTGCTTTTTGAAAAGCACTCCTTCGCCCTTTGAGGTTACTACTAGATGATGGTGATGCACATAATCTACTTCAATCATACCTTGGTTGATCATTTGGGTGAGGTACTGAATCCACTCTACGTAGCCAATATCTTTCCCCGCACCGTAGGTTTTAATGTGCTGAAAGCCTTTTTCTAAGATTTCACTTTTGGCAGAACCACGCAGCACATCAACCAAAGTAGAAATAGTAACGCCTTCTTTAAGGCGTTTCAGTGCAGAAAGTGCTTTTTGGGTGATAACGGTGCCATCGAATGCTTGGGGCGGATTGAGGCAAATATCGCAGCGGCCACAGTTTTTTTCTCTGAACTCTCCGAAGTAATTTAAGATAAGATTCGTTCGGCAGGAGGTTGCCTGTACATAGTCTAGCATACGGTTGAGTTTTGCTAACTGCACTTCTTTAAAAGTCTCGTCGGCAGTGCTATCGGTTACAAACGAACGAAGCGTTTGGTAGTCGCCATAGCCCTGAAAAATCAGCGTGTCGCTTTGTAAGCCGTCTCTGCCTGCACGCCCAATTTCTTGGTAGTAACTCTCCAGGTTTTTGGGCATACTGTAATGGATAACCCACCGAATATTGGGCTTATCTATCCCCATCCCGAAGGCAACGGTAGCGCATATAATCTGTTTTTCGTCTCGAAGAAAAGCTTCTTGTACTCTGCTTCGCTCGTTAGCAGCCATGCCGGCATGATAAAAAGCGGCATCGTACCCATCGGCTTTTAGCTTGTTTGCTAAATCCATGGTATTTTTTCTGCTCAAGCAATAAATAATTCCTGCGCCTTCCTTCGCTTGGATAAACCGCTTAATATGTGTGTATCGATTTTGAGCAGGGAGTACTTTAATGGTAAGGTTGGTTCGCTCAAAAGAAGAAAGGTATTTCTGAGGTTTTTTGAATTGCAACTGCTTGGCAATATCGCTCTGCGTTGCCTTGTCTGCCGTGGCAGTAAGTGCAATGTGGGGTACTTCGGGGAAGCCATTTACCAACTTGTGAAGCTGCGTATATTCGGGGCGAAAATCGTTCCCCCAAACCGATACACAATGCGCCTCGTCGATGGCAATGAGCGATAGTTTCTGCTGCCCAATAAAGTGCATAAACGAAGGGCTGACGGCTTTCTCTGGGGAAACATACAGCAGTTTCAATTCACCATTAGTAATATTTGCTACAATTTCTCTTTCTTCCACATCGCTTAAAGAACTGTTCAGAGCAGCGGCGTTTACTCCATTGGCTTTAAGTGCTTCTACTTGGTCTTTCATTAGGGCAATCAGCGGAGAAATTACCAATGCCACGCCTTCCTTTAAAAGGGCAGGAACTTGATAACAAACCGATTTCCCTCCTCCCGTGGGCATAATCACAAGACTATCTTTCCCCGATAGCGTTCGGTTAATGATTGCCTCTTGGTCGAGCCGGAACTTGTCGTAGCCAAAAACCGATTTGAGGGCTTGCTGTGGAGTGGTAAAAGTTTGGTTCATATTTCTAAGATTCTTGATGAAATATTTAAGTGAGTAGGCGTAAAATCAACGGTAGTTATTATTTGACTAATAAGTTAATCAACATATACTTGCGAAAATAATAAAAAAGCACTGGCGCTTACAGTAGTGAAGTGCCGTGGAAATTAAAGTTAAAGCCGCTGCATAAAGGTGGGCAACATCTTCGCCTTCCAAGTGCTAAAATCGCCAGCGATGATGTGTTCTCTCGCCTCGTTCACAAGCCATAAGTAGAAAGTCAGGTTGTGCACACTAGCAATTTGAGCTCCCAATAGTTCTTTACTGTGGACAAGATGCCTTAGGTAAGCTTTGCTGTAAAAAGTACTTACATAGCCGCCTAGCTGCTCATCAATAGCCGAAAAGTCGTCTTGCCATTTTGCGTTTTTGATATTGATAGTGCCTTGTGTAGTAAAAAGCATTCCGTTTCTTGCATTTCTAGTGGGCATTACACAATCGAACATATCAATGCCTAGAGAAATACATTCTAAGATGTTTTCGGGAGTACCCACGCCCATTAAATAACGGGGCTTATCTTTAGGAAGTACACCACAAACGAGCTCAGTCATTTCGTACATGTACTCATGAGGCTCGCCTACGGAAAGCCCTCCAATGGCGTTCCCTTCCATTTCGAAGGAGGCAATCGTTTCAGCGGACTGCTTTCGTAAATCTTTATAGGTACTCCCTTGTACAATGGGGAATAAAAACTGCTCGTATCCGTATTTCGGGGAAGCAATTTTGAGCTGTTCAACACAGCGCTGCAACCACCGGTGAGTAAGGTGCATGGAGTTTTGGGCGTATTCAAAAGTACTAGGGTAGGGAGGGCACTCATCAAACGCCATGATAATATCGGCACCTATTGCCCGCTGAATGTCCATTACTTTTTCGGGAGAAAATAAGTGTTTGGAGCCATCGATATGGGAACGGAAAGTGGCTCCTTCTTCGGTAATTTTCCTGTTTTCGGCAAGGGAAAAAACCTGATAACCCCCACTATCGGTCAAAATGGGTTTATCCCAACCGTTAAACTTATGAAGGCCTCCTATTTTTTCTAAGATTTCGGTACCGGGTCTGAGGTAAAGGTGGTAGGTGTTTCCAAGAATTATCTGGGCTTTAATATCCTCTTTAAGCTCGCGCTGATGCACTGCTTTTACAGCGCCAGCAGTACCTACAGGCATAAAAATAGGCGTTTTGACAACTCCGTGGTCAGTCTTGAACTCGCCTGCTCTAGCGTTTGATTTCGGGTCTTGGTGTTGCAGTGTAAATCTCAATTTCTTTCTTCTTTGTTTTAATGAAGTTTGCAAAGAAAAAGAGAAAGGATGAATTATCCGTCACCGTATTTTAAAGTAGTGATGCTTACTTTTCCTTTTTTAAGGATTGAAATGACATAGAAGTTATCGAATTTATACTCGGGCAGGGCCCCATACTTAGCCTCTCCAACTAGCTGATTAAGAATTTGAGGAATGTGTTCTACGTTGGTAACCATTAATACCTTTTTACCATTATTGAACTGAAGAATTTTATCGATTACCGTTAAATCATTTTTCTCGAAAGAGATCACATCCAAGTTGTGCGAAATCGCTGTTGGTTCAACTGTTTGGGTGCTTGCTTCGTTGTTGAGGGCATAAATAGCTTCCAGAGGATTATCTTTTAGTAAAATAGCGAGTCCCTGTGCTCTCTCAACTCCTTCTTGTGCAAGCGCAGGATTTGGGTTGTTTCGTTCTTTAATTACTTCAGCATTTCTTACTAAGATAATGGTAGTAATTTCACCTTCGTCTTGTGTACAACCCAAAAAAGCAATGGCGATAGACAAAATAAGGAGAGAATGGATAGATTTATATAAAATCCTTTTCATTGTTTAAAAACTTATTGAAGCAATGGATAATGGTTGAACACCCTAAAGATAATAACATCAAAAGTAAATACTTGAACTTTAATGCTCTATAGTTTAAGATAAATTTATAATTTTCGATAGATACCTAGTTATCTTTGCCTACTAAATATGTACTCACTTTAAAAACGCCTTATTAGGGCTTACCTTATCGAGATATCAGGATTTTTATTATTAAACAGAAGAAAATTATGGCAAAAAAGAACACACAAAACGAGGCCGGTAATGTAGATTGGGCGCGTTTAGAGCGAACAGAGAAAAAAGCGAAGAAAAAAAAACAAGAGGATAATACTTCCTATAACCCCAAAGCGATAGAAGATGAGAAGCAAAAGCTACCTGAAGACGATAAGCAACTACCTTATCCCGATGATTTTTTAGCTGATGTAAACTTACTTAATAAATCAATAGGCAATTATCGACCCGCTAAACAAGGCGGAGAGTCTACAGACGAAATAACACAAACAGAAGAATAATGCCACGCGTAGAAGTTAACGGCGCCCAATTGTACTACGAAGTCCATGGGGATGGAGCAGAAACTATTGTTTTTAGTCACGGCTTGCTGTGGAGTGGTAAAATGTTTGAAAAACAGGTTGAAGCCCTTCAATCAAAATACCGTTGTGTAGTGTATGATCACCGAGGGCAGGGTCAGAGTTATGTTCCCTCATCAGGGTATGACATGGAAACGGTATACCAAGATGCAGTAGAACTGATAAAAGCCTTAGATTTGGCACCATGCCATTTTGCAGGGCTTTCTATGGGAGGATTTGTAGCGATGCGAATTGCAGCAAGAAACCCCCAACTTATTAAGTCTTTAATTTTGATGGAAACCTCATCGGATGGTGAACCCTTTAAGTTTAAGTATAACCTACTCAACACCATCGTAAAGCTTTTTGGGGTTAGCGCAGTCACTAATAAAGTAATGCCTATTATGTTTGGACAAAAATTTTTGAACGACTCTAACAGAAAAGAAGAATACGAGATTTGGAAAGGGCA
>CAZFQW010000126.1:0-8363 GCA_964521225.1 uncultured Roseobacteraceae bacterium | reverse complement strand
GGAGTGCAAACAAACTTTACTTCATTCTAACTTATCTAAAAGAAAATCCAAATCATTAAAAACAATTTAATTACTAATGGTTCTAATCGGATTTTATATGTGAGTGAGAGTTAAGGTTGAACATGTAATGGCAGGAGTAAAAAGGCTCAAGATTGTAAAAGAAAAAATTAGATTGAAAAGTGATAAACTCAGAGGTTAAGTCATGCTCATTGCTTGCGCACTACACAACCTTAGAATTCAATTTAGAGACAATAATAATTTATCGGAATAATCTTTAATATAGAGATAGGAAATTTGTTTTGGGGATAAGTGGAAAGATAGTGAGTTAATGAGGTTTGACTTGTCTTTAAAACAGTAATGTTCACTCTGGTAAAAATCGCTTGCCTTGCCGTTTATTTTCTCGATATTTTTCTAGCTCTTGCTGAAACTGAGAGTTCTCAGGGTTTTCAGTTGCCTGTTTGTACAGGCGAACCATTTCGGCATCTTCGCTGTACTTAAACGCAAACAGTTGTAAGGGAGAAACTGCTTGAGAAATGATTATTAAAATTAAAAAGAAAGCAAATTTTAAATTCCTTTTTGCTCGGATTGCCCCTTGCTCCAATTTAAATAATTGTAACAGCAACGAAATGCTAAAAAATAGGCTTGCTCCCAAGGCATAAACCTGATAATTATCCCAAAACATAAAGCGTGTAAATACCACTACCAAAGTAAAGGCGCAGCCCATATAGCCAAACCTATAAGTTACAGAAACTGCTTTATTACTATCTCTAAAAACAACTGCTTTTAAAAAGTACGCAAAGGCAAGTGAAAGTAAGCCTATGGTAACCCAAATAGTTGCCTTGGGGAAATCGCTCAGCCAAAAAGCAACACCTGTAAGTGCCAGAAAAAGAGCCGTTTTTTCTAATAATTGCAACCATTTTACTAAGCACTCACGAAATTCAGCACGGTTTTCAGTGGTAATTAAATTCATACAAAAATTATTTCTTTTAACTTGAAGTAAATTTAAGATACTTAAATAACTAACCCGTTCAATCATGAGAATTCATTATAATGCCCCTGTTACACTCACGTTTACCATTATTTGTGTGGGAGTGCTTGGAAGCGATGCATTACTTTTCCAGCAAGTGATGCCCTATTTTACGGTTTATCCTACAATGAGCGTAACTAACCCGGTCGATTATTTCCGCCTTTTTTCGCATGTAATGGGGCATGGTGGCTGGGAGCATTTGGTAGGTAATTTTACTTTCATTCTTTTGTTGGGGCCTATTTTAGAAGAAAAGTATGGTTCGCAAAACTTACTTTTCATGATGTTTATTACAGCAATTATTACGGGGATTCTCAATATTTTATTATTTCCTAGTGGCTTATTGGGGGCGAGTGGTATTGTGTTCATGTTTATTCTGTTAAGTTCTGTGGTGAATGCACAAAAAGGGAAAATTCCTTTGACCTTTATTTTAGTTGCTCTCTTATTTTTAGGAAAGGAAGTTATTAGCATTTTAGAAGCCGATAATATTTCGCAGTTTGCACATATAGTTGGCGGAATTTGCGGGGCTGTGTTTGGTTTTATAGCCGGCGGAACAAAGCAAGAAATTTCGGAGAGTAGTTCTCCGCCACAGCAACTGTACTAACATAGGGTAAAATCTACCATTTGCAGACGAAAGGAGTTACTTTAGGCAACCTCAAAACGCAGTATTTGAGTATCATTACATTTGTGCAAAAAAAGCATCGTATGCAACTGAATTGGCGGTATCTTTTTACAAGAAATTCTACATATATTCTTTCAGTAGGTTGTTTTCTGCTTTGTTTAAGCTGTAATCCTGCCAGAAAATTAACAGAAGGGAGCCACCTATACACAGGTGCAAAATTGGTAAAGGTAGCTCCTGACTCGGTAAAATTAGATAGTGAGCTAGAAGAGCAAATTACAGATGCTATAAAACCCGCTCCCAATGCTTCTTTGTTAGGTTGGTATTATAAACTCGGGATTCATAACCTTGCCCGAAAACAAAAACTAGGGGAAACCGATAAGCAGCATGGGTTTCGTTATTGGCTAAAATATAAAGTAGGAGAACCGCCTGTTATGTTGGAGTCGGTGAACCTCGGCCGTACTTCTAAGCTCATTGAAAACAAGTTTTATAATGCCGGCTATTTCGATGTAAATGTTACGCCTGAAATTATAAAAGACGACACCACTAAACAAGGCAGTGTAACTTATACGGCTAAGTATTCAACCCCTTATTATTTAAATGAACGTATTTTCCCAAGCGATACCACCTCGGCATTAGCACAGGCTATTAAACAATCTGAGGCGAAAACATTATTAAAAAAAGGGATTAATTATAATTTAATTACGCTAAAAGAAGAGCGAGAGAGAATTTCTCTTTCCCTCAAAAATAAAGGCTTTTTCTATTTCAACCCCGATTTTTTACTATTCCAGGTAGATACTACCATTGGAGGCCGTCTGTTTAATATTTATATGAAAATTAAGGATGAGATGCCTGAAAAAGCCTTTAAAAAATTTACCATAAATGAGGTTTTTATTTTCCCTGAGTTCGATAACCAGTCGGCCACACAGTCCGGAGACACTGTGTTAACCTCTGCGGGATACCATTATATTAGTAACCAAAAGTTATTTAGGCCTGAGGTAATTGCACGCTATGTTTTCATTAATCGGGGCAAAGAATATCGCTTTTCAGACCATCAGCTTACGCTGCAAAAGCTAACTTCTCTCGATGTTTTTAAGTTTGTGAACGTGCGTTTTCAAGAAAATGAAGACGGGGATTTAAATGCGTACATCTACCTTACCCCATTTAAAAAGAAATATTTAAAAGTTGAAGCCAATGCCGTTTCAAAATCGAATGGTTTTACCGGGCCAGAACTTAATACAAGTTTTAGCAACCGAAATGCATTCCATGGTGCCGAGAAACTTACTTTTGATCTTAACACAAGCTACGAAACACAGATTAGTGGGCAACAGCAAGGTTTAAATTCGTACCAATTAGGAACCTCCGTTTCGCTAAGAGTGTTTCGGTTCGTAACGCCATTTGGGATAAGACAAATAAGTCGTTTTGTGCCCTCTACCCAATTAAAAGTTGGTTATGATTTATTAAATCGGGTTTCGTTTTTTAGAACATCTTCTTTCAATACATTTTTTGGTTATAAATGGAGGGAAACAAGCACACGTTCGCACGAGCTTAATCCTATCACAATTAACTACGTTTCTTTAGGGCAAACCTCAGAAACATTCGATAACATATTAGCTAACAATCAGCTCTTAGCCCGGAGTTTCGAGAACCAATTTATCATTGGCACTAATTACAGCTTCACCTACAACAACCAAGTACGAGAAAAGAAAAAGAATTATGTGTATTTTAACGGAAGTATAGACCTTTCGGGGAATTTACTGCACTCTATCCAATCGGTGGTTCAAGGCAGAGAGTCTACCGACGAAGACCCTTTCCGCATTTTTAACAGACCTTACAGTCAATATTTTCGTTTTTTGGTCGAAACACGTTTTTATGAAGATTTTGGCAACAAAGTACAACTTGCCTTAAGAGGAATTACGGGGCTAGGCGTTCCTTTCGGGAACTCCTCTACGCTGCCTTATATTAAACAGTTTTACATTGGAGGAACCAATAGTATCCGTGCATTCCCTGCTCGGTCGGTCGGGCCAGGGGGATATAACACGCCCGATTCACTGGCAAATGCTTTATTTTTAGACCAAGTTGGCGATATTAAAATTGAAGCCAATGCCGAGTTGCGCTTCGATATTAACAGTTTTTTGAAATGGGCTGTTTTTACTGATATAGGCAATATTTGGCTTACAAAAAATGACCCCGACCGACCTAACGGTAACTTTGAGTTCAAAGATTTTTACCGAGAACTAGCCGTGGGCATTGGTACCGGAATGCGTATTGATGCTTCTTATATTATCGTTCGGTTCGATTTGGGCATCCCGGTCCGTAAACCAGGAAATGCCCCAGGCTCAAGATGGGTATTTCGGGAATTCGACTTTGGCAGCTCACAATGGCGAAGTAACAACTTAGTGCTAAACATTGCCATTGGGTATCCTTTTTAGGATGTAAGTAAATGTTCAATTTCAAATTACGAATAACGAATTATTAAAGCACTCATTTTTAGTACTTTACCTTATAAATAAATTTTACTTAAATCCGTTTAGGTAAGTGCTTGGGTAGAATTAATTTTAAGTAAAACACCTATAAGGTTTTTAGCTATCATTTGAAATAAAGATTTAATAATCAATGTTTTATATAATTAAATCCACTAAAACCTTATAGGTCTAAATACAGCAATAATTCTGTCTAGTCACTTACTTAAGTAAAATTCATTTTCTCACTCACTCACCACTCATTCACTCACTCTTCCTTTTTATCCCTTAAGTCAATTCCCTTTTCTTTGAAATAATTGAGGTAGCGAACATCTAATACAGCCGATTTCTTAAAATACTTTCTTGCTTTTTCTGTATCATTTTCTTGGTACAGCGAACCCAAACGGTACCATGCCGCAGCCATTTGGTTATTTTGTTCTATGGCTTGTAAGTAATGTTTTTCTGCGGCTTCGATTGCTCCTTTTTCTTGGGCGATAATCCCCAAATTAAAATACACTTCGGGGTAAACGGGGTTAACCGCTAAAACAGAATGGAAAAGCTTTTCTGCTTCATCTTCTTTATGAATGAGCTGAAAGATAGTAGCCAAATTATACTGTGCTTCCAAATTTTCAGGTGCAATTTCTAGCGATTTTTGAATGCACTCAATGCCCTGTTGGTGGTTGCCTTGTTGGTGTTCGGCAACACCTAAGTAGTGCCATGCTTCTGCGTGGTTTATATCGGTAGCAATAATTTGCTTATATACATAAACAGCTTGGGGAATTAAACCTAAGGTGTGTTGTTTTTTGGCAACTTCAAATGCTTCGTTAAAAGTAATTTCAGTGATTTTCTTTTCCATGGGTGTGTTTCCAAATTTTAAGAGGCAAAGTTAACACTCTGCCCATAAAATTAAACCCTAGGAATTTTGAATTAAGCAGTGCCTGCAATACCCTTATGCTTGCACTGTTGCCTGGCCCGCAAAATTTATCTTAATTGCCCCCCCCCAGTTACACATCAGCGTGCTTGAGTCTGTCACAGTTGGCATATTAGCGATAAGTACTTGTGCGTTTCCTGGAGTCCAAGGCGCTGCAATTGCAGGAACACAAGGCATAGGAGTTAATACGCCTAAAGCCGCCGACGTAGCAGAGGCAACCGTTGGGTTTGCAAGAGAAGAACATACACCGAAAGGAGGAACATTTACTATGGGTTTATTGTCCATAATATTAGCGGCAGGCATATTTTGTGCTAATACTTTATTAGTAGGCAGTACGATAAGCGAAGAGGGAGCAGCACCAAAAGAACACTGCAACGCAGCCCCCATACAAACTTGATTACCCATTATTTAATTCTTATTTAGGTTTTCGATAAAATATAAATTTACGCATAAATAGCTCAAGTTATACCCTTCTTTTAAACTAAAAAATCATTATGTCTTTTGCGTATTTATATTCGTACCCTTATAAGCTAGCATAATTGGCTATTTTAGCTTACACTTTTTAACCCCAAAATATTTATTGTATACATAATTCATCGAAATGAAGATTTCAACAAAACTAAGAGAGTTGGTTATTAAAATTACAGGCTATTGGATATTTAAACAGAAGGATATTCCTATTGGCTGTGATTTGATTAATGACTTAAAGTCTAAAATAAATTTACCAATTAATATAGTATTTGATGTCGGAGCAAATGTAGGACAAACTGCTATTAAATTTAATTATTACTTTGAAAGAGCCACTATTTACTCCTTTGAACCTGTTGAAAAAACTTTTAATAAACTATTACATAATACGAAATATACACCTCAAGTAAAATCCTATCAGTCTGCTCTTGGAGATAAAGTTGATTCCTTAAGTATTAAAATTCATAACGATGAGCTATCTGTTTTAAACTCCTTAAAAAAAGAAGCTCAAAATAACTATAATGAGCAATCTGAAACTATAAATGTGATTACAGGAGATATATTTTGCGAAGAAAATAAGATTAAGGAAATTGATTTATTAAAAATAGATACAGAAGGCTACGAGCTTGAGGTCTTAAATGGTTTTAAAAATATGATTCAAAAATCAAGAATTAAAGCAATTTATTGCGAAGTAGGTTTTGGTTCTTCTAATACTCGTAATACCTATATTGGGGATGTTCTAGAATTTGCAAATCAGAATAACTTTAGGTTTTACGGGCTTTACGAAGTAAGTAATTTACAGATAAAAAAAGGGTCTAATTATGGTAATGTTTTATTATTGAGTAATGACTTTTTAAATAAATAACATCTTATAATTATAAGATAATGGTGTACTAGAATTACTTTTCATTCCTAAGTGCTTTATTCTATTTCATAATCTGCTAGTATCTGTTTAATTCCTTCTTGGTAAGTGGTTACTGCAAAATCGGGAAATCTTGCCTTGAATTTTGAGGAATCAAAGATATTATCGGCTGCATAACGGGGTAATAATTCTCTTGTTTCTTTTACATTTTCGTTAAAATAAGAGGCTATTTTTAATACGAATTTATTGAGTACGCTGTATTTTATTTCCCTCCCTAACTGCTTTGAAATTTCGCCTATAAATTCTTTATACGTTAAACGATTATCATCGCACGGAAGGTGCCAAGTTTCCCCGTAAGTATCGGTAGTATTACCAATTAATGCCATTGCTTTACTGGCATCAGGTGTATAAATCAGGGTTCTTAATACATCATCTTTCAAAAATACTTTTGGCTTTTTTCCATTTTTTAGGCTTTCAAGTAGAACAGTATTGGTAATCCCCTTCGTTTTTCCTGGACCGTAAAACTCTGGTGCTCTGCATATTACTGCCTCAATTTCTTTGTTGGAGATTGCTTCTAATAATCTTTTAGCAGCTTTTTTCTTGCCGATTCCTTTTAAACCTTCTGAGGTCATAGGAGTGCTTTCTTGTTGGCTTGTAGCATCTTGAGGATAGGTGTACGTGTTATCAAAATAAACTAACTTACAGTTATTTTCCTTGCAGCCTATTATTACATTTTCCATGATTTTAATCCAGTCGCGCAGCCAAACGTCTGACCGGTAAGGAAGCCACACGGTTAAGTAGTCGATTTCAGTATCATTCAGCGCTACGCTTACATCTTCTACATTAAATAAATCGCATTTATATAGTTCGTCCGAATCATTTATTTTGCTAGGAGGCCGACTTACCAACCGTATTTTTTCTGTGTAGTTAGCGTGTAATTCTTTCGCTAACTCTTCGCCAATAATTCCATTTGCCCCTACTATTGTTTGCATTTTATATTTTCGAGTGAGGGTTTTAGTCGCAAGATATGCTTTTGATTACGATTGGATTATTATGGGCATAGTAGGTTTGAGCGTTTTTCTATTATGCAAAATTATAAGAGGCAGTATTTCAAAAAAAAGTACTTACAAAAACGCTATTTAGAAACGAAAATAAAATACTAATTTTTTGTGGTGAAAAAGAAATATTTTGGGAATAGGAGTAAGTTAAAATACCTATAAGCAGATACCATTACTAGAATGAGAATACCTCGAATCTAATGGGGGTCAAAAATTTAAAAAGGATAAGAAAGCTGTTCATATTCAAAAAACAATTTAGATATTTGGTATAGCAAAAGTTAGTGATATAAATAGTAGTTGACTTTAACTAATGTAGATACATTAATTTTAATTGTATAGAAGGTTGGTTTATTCACTTAAAGATCAAAAATCTTGGCGATAAAATACAAAGAAGATAAAAGTTATGGCTTTTTGATAGAACGCACTATTAAACGCATAAGACAGGCTTTTCAAAAAAAATTAAACGAGCACAACGCGGGTTTAACGGTAGACCAGTGGGTGATACTTGATAAACTTCAAAAAAACGATGGCTTGAGTCAGAATGAAATTGCAGATAGTACGTTCAAAGATGCGCCGACTGTAACCAGGATTATCGACTTATTGTGCAAAAAAGGCTTTACCGAACGGGTGATGGACGACAACGACCGCCGCCGTTTTAAAATCCACTTAACCGATTTGGGTAAGGAGAGAATAAGCGAGATTTTGCCCGTTGTTGTAGAACTGCGCCGGCAAGGTTGGCAATCGCTTACCGACGAAGACTACATTACCTTAATCAGAATTTTAGATACTATATACATAAATTACGAAGCATGATAACCATTGACCCCAAAGCACTTTCAGTCCCTGAAGTTCATAAGTATATGTTAGGAACTATTGCCCCACGACCTATTGCATTTGTAAGCACAGTCGATAGGGAGGGCAATGTAAACTTGAGTCCGT
>CAZFQW010000125.1:0-8369 GCA_964521225.1 uncultured Roseobacteraceae bacterium | reverse complement strand
GCTTGAGTAGTAACTTTTTCATCTAAGTAGTGCCTTTTTTTTATGATAATAATGAGTAGTTGCTTGCGATTTAGTTGTTCGCTTAATTCCATTACAAATGTAAAAGCTAAGTTTCAATATAATTAATTGAAAACGATTAAGCATCAGAAGTATTTTCAGGCGGGAGATAGCTTCTCATTTTTTATAATTATTTCTAATGCAAATCAGGGCTTATAACCTTCTTTTTTGAGCCTAAAGAATAAATTTTTGGTCATTTTGCGCTTGCGAAGAATCTAAAAACAGGACAAGTAACCCTTCGCGTTCTCTCCCCACGGTCGAGATAACAAAAGCCCATGTTTCAGCCTTTTTAACACCTGATTCGCATTTCTAATTAAGAACTCTACCAAAAATGCAAGTTTAAATAACAAACTTGCATTTTTAAAAAACTTACATAAGCGGCAAATTAGTTGCCCTCCATCGGGTTTAAAGGTGCTTTCATATCCTTTGAGGTTACCATGTAAAAGTATCTTGACTCTTCTCTAAAATATTCTAATATTTTTTTAGCTACAGGGCTATTGGTTCTATAATAATAACTTCTTAGGATTTTCTTTAGGTAATGTCTTCCTTCGTCGGTTTCGTCGGTATCTATCCTTTCGGCTTTAATAAGTTCTTGGTTCATTTTATCAATAAACTGATGGTTCTTATCGTATACGAAGGCGACACCGCCCGTCATGCCGGCACCGAAATTATGCCCTGTTTCTCCTAAAATTACGATGGTACCTCCAGTCATGTACTCGCAAGGGTGGTCGCCGGTACCTTCTACTACTGCTAAAGCCCCTGAGTTTCTTACTGCGAATCGTTCGCCTACTTTGCCTGCAATAAACAGTTTGCCTCCCGTTGCTCCATATAAACAGGTATTCCCTGCTAAGTTAAACTTCCTGTGTGCATCTTTAGGGGTGATGATAATATGCCCCCCGTGCATTCCTTTTCCTACATAATCGTTGGCACTCCCGGTGAGTTTAATATGCAAGCCATTACTTAGAAACGCTCCTAATGATTGCCCAGCATTTCCTTCTAAATTAATTGTAATTGTTTCTTTCGGAAGGCCTTTATCGCCATAATAATGGGCAATTAGTCCACTTGTCATGGCACCAAAGCTTCGGTTTGTATTATGGATTTTTCTGTGTACTAGAAGCGGGAAGTTGGGTGTTTTAATGGTTGGTAATAGCTCACGCGCTAATAGGTCTTTTTCGAATAGATTTTGATCGAATGGTTCGTTTTTTTCTTTTGTTCTGATATTAATACCGGGAGAATTAATCAGAATCGATTCAAAATCGAATTTTTTAGCAATTTCATCATTCACTACTTTAAAGAGGTGTGTTTGCCCAATAATATCACTTAAAGAGCGATAGCCTAAATTTGCCAAAATTTCTCGAACTTCTTCTGCTACTGAGGTTAAGTACCTTACAATACCTTGTACCGTTCCTGTATAATAAGCACGCAAGGCATCGTCTTGGGTGGCAATGCCTACACTGCATTTGTTTAAGTGGCAAACGCGTAAAATTTTACATCCTACGGTCGATAAAATCACTGTGCCAAAGGCAAAAGTTTCTGCGCCTAAAATAGCTGCTTTTACCACATCTAAACCTGTTTTTAGTCCGCCATCGGTTTGTAACTCTACAAACTCACGCAGTTTATTTACTTTTAAGGCATTGTGGGCCTCGGCAAGCCCTAGTTCCCAAGGGTTTCCGGCGAACTTAATAGAGCTTAACTGTGCCGCTCCCGTGCCGCCATCTGCCCCCGAAATAATAATTTTATCGGCATACGCTTTGGCAACACCTACGGCAATAGTGCCTACTCCTGCCGAAGAAACCAGCTTTACGCCTACCTTGGCTTCGGGGTTTACTTGTTTTAAATCGAAGATAAGCTGCGCTAAATCTTCAATAGAATAAATATCGTGATGAGGAGGTGGCGAAATGAGTGTTACCCCCGGAATAGTGCAACGCAGCGAGGCAATGAGTGGTGTTACTTTAGCGCCCGGCAACTGCCCTCCTTCACCTGGTTTTGCCCCTTGTGCTACTTTTATTTGTATTTCTTTGGCACTTCTCAAGTATTCGGGTGTTACGCCAAATCTGCCAGAGGCAATTTGCTTAATCTTACTATTTAAGTGCGTGCCGTATCGTCTTCTGTCTTCGCCCCCTTCGCCTGAGTTTGACATCCCTCCAATAATATTCATTGCTTCGGCAATTGCCTCATGGGCTTCTGGAGAAATTGAACCTAAACTCATAGCTGCCGAGGCAAAACGTTTGGTGATTTCCAAGGCAGGTTCAACATCATTTATACTCACGGGTTTTCTTCCTTCGGGGTTTAGCTGGAAAAAATCGCGAATCATTCGTAAACCTCTGTTATTGATTCTGTCTCTCAGCTCTTTATAATCTTCCGTTTTACCAGTTCGTGCAAAGCGGTTTACAGTTCGGGCAACATCTGGAGAGAAGTCGTGATACTCTCCCTTATCCATGTACTTATAAAAACTACCCACTTCCAAAGGGTACATTTTTTTTATAAACTGATGTTTGAATGCTTCTTTATGATAGCGATGAATGCGGTATTCAATATCCTCGTAAGTAAGCCCTGAAAGAAAACCATGCGAAAGGCTAAAACAGTCTTTCACAATTTCTTGGCTCAAGCCAATGGTATCGAACAAGGCAGAGTTTTGATAACTTTCCACCGTGGCTATGCCCATTTTCGACATAATTTTTAACAGTCCTAAATTTAAAGAGCTGTGTACTTTGCTTAAACCTTGTTTGTAATCTACTTTTTTAACAGGCTTTCTTTCTAACACCTGGATTGCCGTTGCAAATAATAAATAAGGATATATTGCCGTAGCACCGTAGGCTAGCATTACTGCACACGAATGCGAATCGAAAACTTCGCCCGTAATTGCCACTAAATCTACTTTGCCCCTTAGTTTTTCTTTCGCCAAAAGTGTGTTTAAGTAACCTATCGCTATGGGCATGGGAATAACTCTATTCTCTTTGCTTACCAATCTATCGTCTAATAAGATTACTCTAGCTTTTTCTTGTTGGACAGATTTCACTACTTTTTTACCCAGTGCATCGAGTGCTTCTTTTAAGCCTTTTTGGAAAACGGTCTGAAATACCTTGTTGCGGTAAGCGGTATCGTAAAGCGGGTCGCCTTCTGTTCCGAAAGCCATTAAAATATCCATTTTCTCTTTCGAGAGGATGGGTGTCATTGTTTTTAAGCGATGCGCATTCACTGCGCCGTCTTTTAAAATGTTATTTTTCGGCCCAAAGTTGATACTGGTCGACATCACCAATCTCTCTCTGATAGGATCAATTGGCGGGTTGGTAACTTGGGCAAACTTCTGCCTGAAAAAATCGGTAAAGTTACGCTGGATATTGCTAAAGCAAGCCAATGGAGTATCGTCGCCCATAGAACCTGTTTCTTCTTTCCCTTTGTCGAGCATGGGAAGCACTACACTTTCTACCACTTCGTTGGTGTAGTTGTGGTAGCGTTGCATTTCTACTAAATTTTCGTACCGATAATCGGTCATATCAGAGAAATTCTTATCGGCATGTTCCATTAAAAATGCGCTATTTTCGTTCAGCCATTTTGAATGAGGATGCGAATTTTTTAGGTAGTCATTCACTTCTTCATTCATCAGTATTACCCCATATTTAAGGTCGATGCCAATCATTTCGCCACTTCGTAATTTCCCTTGTGCAGTAATTTCACTATCCTCCAAATCTATTACACCATATTCGCTGCTGATGATAATTCGGTGGTCGGTAGTGGTAATGTACTTTGCAGGGCGAAGCCCGTTTCTATCGAGCACACAGCCTATGTACCTGCCATCTGTAAGCGAGAGTGCGGCAGGGCCATCCCATGCTTCGAAGTTACAAGACGTGTATTCGTAAAATGCCCTTAATTTTGGATCCATAAAAGGCGCATTTTGCCAAGGTACAGGCACCATGCTGCGTACCGCTTTAAAGAAGTCCATTCCTGCATGAATGAAAAACTCAAAGGCATTATCGAAACTAGCGCTATCACTCCCTCCTTCCATTAAAATAGGCATAATGCGCTCCAGTTCTTCTTTAGAGAAAACCTCGCTGTCAAAACTTTCGGCATGTACCCCTATGTTAAATCGGTTGGCTTGTATCGAATTGATTTCGCCGTTGTGCGCCAAGGTTCTGAACGGTTGCGCCATAGACCAACGAGGCAGTGTATTGGTAGAAAATCGCTGGTGGAACAGTGCAAAGCTTACTTCAAAGTCTGTTTCCTGTAAGTCTTCGTAAAAGTCTTTAATGAGCGTGGGCATTACCAAACCTTTGTAAGAAATGGTAGTATCAGAAAACGAGGCGATATAAAAATCTTTTTCTCCTTTAAGTTGACGCTCAATTTCTTTTCTGGTAAGATAAAGTAATGCTTTAAATCGTTTGGTCGCCATTAACGAGTTAGGTACTACAAAAGCTTGGGTAATTTGAGGAAGTACTTCGAGTGCCTGTTGCCCTAATACACTCGTATCAATTGGGACATCTCTATAAAAAATCACTTTTAAATCGTTTTTCGAACAGACTTCTTCAAACACATCGCGTTGTGCTTGTGAGGTCTGGAAAATCATGGCAACTGCATACTTTTCGGGAAGGTCAATCCCAT
Organism: uncultured Roseobacteraceae bacterium; assembly: GCA_964521225.1. GTDB lineage: Bacteria > Bacteroidota > Bacteroidia > Cytophagales > Flammeovirgaceae > CAYUJH01. Next base: position 3,713 of record CAZFQW010000125.1, on the reverse strand, counting down.
TCATTTCCGCAATTCGCTTCATAAACTTCTGTGGAATTGAAAAAAGAAAGCCACTTCCGTCGCCACTTTTACCGTCGGCAGCAATAGCCCCTCTATGAATCATTCGCCTTAGTGCTTCAATAGCATCTAAAGTCATTTGGTAAGAAGGAATGTTTTTGTAGTTAGCGATAAGCCCAAAACCACAATTTTCTTTGAAAGCAGTTAATAGTTCTTGCATTATTGAAGAGGTTTTGAATAATTCTAAAATAATAAATTTGCCTAAACAAATATCTAAATAATTGCGATTAAAAAATCTAGTAATAAGGATGTAATCGTTATGCGTTTGGTAAGGAAGGAATGGGTAATATACTAAAAAAGTATCACTTTAATTAACTTAAATGATATTATTTGTATTAACGGGTAGGCAATTAAAAAGGGAATGCACTGAAATGCAATCCCTTCGTTAAATGGAGGATATTTAAAAAAAAACATTACATATACATATAAATTGCCAATAAACACAAGATAAAATACGGCACTAACGTAGCCGCTCCGGCGTAGTCTTTGGCAATGCGTTGCCCAAAGAACAACATTACAATTCCAAGCGCCGAAATCTGTGCACCTAAAAGGGCAAAAGCGGGGTCGTTATAAAAAATGAGCATAATTACTCCCACAGCCGAAAGTATTCCGGCTAGTAATTCTACTAGCGTAATTGTTCCTAGCATCAGCGGGACTACACTGCCCAGGGGACTTTTAGCAAAGTGCCCGGTTAACCAGCTTAAGTTTCCTTTCCAATCAATGAGTTTATCGATACCCGATTGTAGAAATAAGACTGCCAGAAAAATAGCAGATAAAATTTTAATTGAAAACTGTGGGTCTGTCAGTTGAGATAGCATATCTATAATGTTCAATAGTTAATTATGAACGAGGGATTTACCAATATTTATTGCCTTGGTTATACTAAGGAACGAGTGAAATCAGTTTTGTAGAATCACTTTTTCAATTGTTTGGTACTGTCCTCTGCTTATTTTTAAAAAATAAAGCCCGTTGGGTAATCCTTGCAAATTCAACTGTTTCGTGCTGAATATGTTAGAAAAATATTGTGATTGTTTTTCATTTCCATCTATCCCGTAAAGCGTTGCACTTTCAACTTCGCCCTCAATCGTAATGTACTGCTTCGTTGGGTTAGGATATACCAAAAGATTAGGGAAATATTTGTCTCCTGTAAAAGATAGCGGTTCTTCTTCTCCTTCAACTACGGCAAAAACGGGGCGCATCATAATGCTCCCTTCAAACTGATTGTTCTGTTCCCAACCATTCCCAATATTGAAGAAAATCTTATCGCCCCCTTTTGTATTTACATCGTAGCCGAGTGTTACCCTTTGATTGGTTAGCTGCTCAAACCCAATGAAAAACGTTCCTTCTAAAACTTGAGGTTTGTCTAGCTCAAACCGAATAAATCCATTTCTTTCTTGTGGATAGGCTACAACAACCCCTTGTATATACTGCGGCGTATTTTCCACCTCTCCGGTTTCTAATACCTGCCAAATTTTCATTCGTAGGCTTTCTCCCGAAAGAGAGGCTCCTAACTGGATAAAGCTAAAGTCGACTGCGGTAAGTGTATCGGGTTTGTTGAGGGTGAATTGATACGCCAACTGCCCAAATTTTTCCTGAATCCCAATCCCAAACTCGGCAGTGCCGTCATCGTAAGCATAGTAATTATGCAGCGTTACTTTGTGCAAAAGAGTATCGTTCCTTGTGGTAGGAATTAGCCTGTCTCTTTCGTTACTGTTTACCAAAAAGCGCATTTCGTAAGCAACAGAATTGCCTTGAATATTTTGGAAAGCACTGCTTTGCGGAAGTGCTGCCAATCGTATGGTTTCTAGGTTTCTAATGATATTTGTACCACTAAAGCTGGTACTTTGCCCAATAGAACCCGTTTGCCATTCTGAAAGTACCGCCGTATCGCCCGTATTAAGCAATTGAAAACGATGCGAAATCACATTGAAGGTATCGGCAAGATGCTGGATGGCGGCAAAAACGGTATCTACCAATTCTTCTTGTGGGGCAATTAGAAACTGCTCCAAAGGCATATCGTGGTAGTTCTTTAAAAACGAGTTGGGCTGTTCGCTCAGTGCCACATCGAAGCGCAAGTTGGGGTCGTCGGCAAGGCTATCGTAAAAGTGGATATAGTCTAAGTGCCATGCATCAAATGCCCCAGACAATTTTCCTATATTCTGAAAACGGAATTGAAAGGCTTCATGTAAAAACAAAGTATCGGCAATGGTTACTGTTTCCTGTTTAAAAGCTTCGGGTGCCTCTCCCCCTCCTACCGACCATGCATTGAACCACCTCCCCGAACTTGCCTTAAATTGTAAAATGAGCGAATCTGCGGCATCGGGCTGCTCGCCTTTGCCTTGTGCCTGCCAATAAAAACTCATTTTTAGCTGCCCAGTATCGTAAGCTGCTAAGTTAAAAAATTGAGAGGTTACCACATCGGCAACTCCTGCTACATTGGGGTTTTCTTGGTTGTAGGGCTGCCCGTTTAAATTACTTCCATCGAAGGTGGCAACACCTGTTGAAGGCGGTGTAATGGCTAGTGTATTGTTGATTAAAACGCCGCTTTGCTGCTGCCAACGGTTTGTGTCGGGCGAAAAGCGTAAACCATAATCGCTAAAATCTTCGAAAAAAGGCAGGGTTAGAAAAGTTTCTGTAGAATCTTGTTCTAACGGTTGGTTGATTATTTTTTGGTTGTACAATTTCCCCCCAACAGGAGTAAAATAAAACTGCGCATGGCTTACCAAAGAAATAGTAATCCCTAAAATCAGTAACAATACGCTTAAAATATATCGTTGCATGGTTGAGTCATTAATAAGATAATTGCTTCCAAATGTAATGAAACAATCTATATCGGGGAAAAATCGCCGCTAGGCTCATTGTACATTTCACTATCTTTAAGGGAGCGAATGTTCGATAGAATATTCTATTTATACTTTTGTTGGCAACAAGCTAAGAAAAACCGCGAATGAATATAGAATTTAAGGAAATTGAAAATATACTGAACATCGTTAAATCAAGAATAGATGCTCATTATAAATTCAAAAAAGAATACAATAGGCAATTAGCTCTTGATTTTTCTTTGTTTCAGTTTTTTTCGGTCGGAGAAAATAAAATTAGTCAAGTACTAGCATACTTTTTAGATATTCATCAAAATCACGGACAAGGCGATATATTTTTATCTGAGTTTTTAAAGGCGTTTACTGAGAAGGAAATTGAGATTGAGCAATTTGCTAACGTTTGCGAAAAAATCATAACTAACAAACGAAGATTAGATGTATATATCAAACTAAAAGGTCTAACGATTGGAATTGAAAATAAAATTTGGGCAGACGACCAGAAAAACCAATTGAAAGACTACTCTGAATATTTAGAAAAAAACACTAATGGAAATTACATTCTTTTCTACTTAAACCCTTATGGAACTGAGCCAAAATTAAAAAGTATTGATAAAAAGCTTAGTCAAAAATTATACGCTGAAAATAAACTAAAGGTGATTAGCTATAAGCAAGATTTGATTCCGTTGATTAATCGTTGGTTGATAAACTGTGAAGCAGATAATGTATCATATTTTCTAAAAGAATTTAAAAAATACCTTGAAGTCAAGTTTCTCGGCAAAAACACACTAAATATGTCAAAAGAATTAAGAGAAATAATTTACAAAAATGAAAAAGAAG
>CAZFQW010000124.1:2481-8378 GCA_964521225.1 uncultured Roseobacteraceae bacterium | reverse complement strand
TACCTTAACAATATTGTGATGGTGCAAAAAATTACAGATCCTTCTTCTATTCTTTTAGAGTTAAATAAAAATGTAAAAGTTTCGCTCAGGCAGGAGTCTAACCAAAACAGAGATGGCATGGATATGGCAATCTGTACAATCAATCATCAAGAAAATAAACTCTTTTATGCTGGTGCCAGAAACCCCCTTGTGTATGTAAAAAACAATACACTCACTAAAATTAATGGCAATAATTTTTCCGTAGCTGGCAGAATTAAAAAACATGATGCTCTTTATACTACACATACCATCGAAATCGACTCCGAAGTAAATGTATATTTATATACCGATGGATTTCAGGACCAATTCGGTGGCGAAAAAGGCAGAAAGTTTATGACCCCAAAGTTTAGAGATTTGCTTTTTCAGCTTCACTCCTACCCTATGACAAAGCAACGCTTCCTGATACAAGAAACGTTTGAAAACTGGGTAAGTCCCTCTCAAGAAATCCATTACGAACAAGTTGACGATATCCTTGTAATCGGTTTCAAATTAAAACCTGAATAACTAAGCACTGGTACCCATTATATTATTATTTTTAAGGCACTTGCCTCCAATCTTTTAAGTCATCTAGCGGATAAATAGGTCGAGGAATTTTGGTGTATTTGAGCTTAAAGACATCTAAATCGGTTGTTCCTTGGGTGGTTACATTCAGTGTTTTTCGGTTGTAAAGCATAAAAAACAAACGGAATGGAAATAAATTTTTGACAACCACTAAATCTGCCTTGCGTGGGCTAAAGCCTAAGTCTTTAAAAAACTTAGGCCTGAATGCAGGGTTGGGTAGTTCTGTAATAAACAGATGAATCCCCCGATGTTTTACTACGATTGTTTTCCCAAACTCGGTTTTTTTCATTTTTACAATCTCTCCCTCAAATTCAAGCGAGTGATTATAATCTTGCTCAAGTTTTTTTCCCAAAAATACCTTTACTGTTTCGCCTTCTTTTTTATCGTAGCAGTAGTTGGCAATTTCTTCGTCACGGAAGGGTAAAAAAGTGTTTAACTCGGGCATCCCTTTTATAAGTGCTTTAAGGATATGGACGTTTTCGCCAGGCCCTCCGGCAGCAACTATATCCGATAGATCGCACATTACCACCGTACCGAACTTACGGCGGATTCCAGATTTTTTTACAATAGAAATGGCCTCTTCAATTGTTTTAGGGGTAGGATGTTTATAGTCTCTTACTGCCCAATTTAAATCTGCCAATTCGTGCGTTAGCTGCTCGGCAAGGGGTAAATTTCCATCGGTTACGGCAATGCAACTCCACCCCATTTCTTCATCGTCAAGCCATATATGCGATATAAAATTGGCGACACACAACACGCCCTCTTTTTTTTCCTGCTTTCGCATCCACCTGAAAATCTTATTCATAGGCTTTAAGAAATCGATGGTCATCCCTCCACCTTTTAACAATGGCATTTTAATAAAATGCATTAGGGGTTTCACTTCTCCTAAAACTGTTTTTATCAAAATCTCCCCTGCCTTAAAACCCACTTTAAAGTGGTCTCTATGCGGATTTGTCTGGTAAGCATTTATAAAAGTGGCAAGCATTACTTTTTCTTGGGTGATATTGGCGTGTAAGTCGTAAGAAACACCAATGGGCAGCTCGTTCCCTACAATTCTGCGAATTTCTCTCAGTAAATCGCTTTCAGGGTCTCGCATACCTTCCACACCCATTGCGCCATGCATAGAAACGTAGATACCATCAATCGCTTCTTCGGACTTAATAACGCTAAGGATTTTTTCTTTAAAATGATTGTAAACTTCAATTGCCACTGGCCCTCCAGAAGTAGCCCAAGCACTTACGGTAGGAACAATTTCGATTTTACCCTTTCCCAGTTTTTCAACCGCTTTTAAAAAGCCTGCAATCTGAAACCGCTTGAGCTTTTTAGAAGCAGTAAAAACTGCTTGGTCATAATACAGTGCTAAAGATTCAAACTCACGTAAAGTAGTTGGGACTTTTGAAAATGAATTCGTTTCTTGGTGTAACTCAACAACAACAATTTTCTTCATGGGGAGCATGGGGTGTAATTAGGCTGTAAGGTACGCAAGTAAATTAAGAGCGTGGTTGAGATTTATCATTTCGCATTTATAAACAGATGTTATCTTTCCGCATGCAAAATTTGGATGGATATATAGTTTTACTGATTTTTTTAGCTTCCAGTGCTGCTTTTATTTGGAAGAAGCTCCGTTTCACGGGTGCTTTAGCGGGGTTTATCGTTGCCTTATTTCATTATTTTGGAGGAGGATTTATTCTTTTGATTTTATTGGGGGTCTTTTTTGTTGCAGGAACACTGGCCTCTAAATGGAAAACGATTGAAAAGCAAAAACTGAATCTTGCCCAAGAAAACAAAGGGCAAAGAGGCATTGCCAATGTGTTCGCCAATGGAGGGGTTTCGGCTTTGTGTGCAGTATTAGCACTTATTTTCAGTAACAATCAAAATATATTGATTATTATGGCAGCGAGCGCCCTTGCTTCTGCTACTGCCGATACACTCGCTTCGGAATTGGGGAATGTCTACGGAAAGCGATTCGTCAATATCCTTTCTCTAAAAAAAGAAAAAAAGGGAATGGATGGGGCAATCAGTCTGGAAGGTACTTTCGCTGGAGTGGCAGGCAGCTTACTCATCGCCCTCGGCTATTATTTAAATAAACCTATTTTTGGAGACGCTTTACCGATTTTTGTTGGAGGCATTTTGGGCTGTTTAGTCGATTCTGCACTCGGGGCTACTTTGCAAAGGGGCGGCACTCTTAATAATCATAGTGTCAATTTTTTCAGCACGCTCGTTGCCGCTATTTTGGTAGGTGCTTATTTGCTCTTGTAAGAATCGACATAAATTTTGCAAATTCCTGATTCGTAATTATGCACTAGCTTAGGGTATCCCCCTTAAATCTTTTAATTTTACGGCACTATTTTAAAATTAAATAAATACATGGATTCACAAACTATTCTATATCTCATTGTAGGTGTTTTAGCGTTCGATTTTATACTTGAAAGAGTCTTAGAAACACTTAATCGCTCTAAAAGAGAAAGAAATCTACCCAAAAAACTTCAGGGAATTTACGACGAAGAAAAATACAAGAAGTCGCAAGAGTATGCCGAGGCAAAAGATAAACTTGGGTTGTTCTCTAGTATTCTGGGTTTTGTAGCTACCCTTACCTTCTTGCTTTTAGGGGGTTTCGGATGGCTTGACGGTATCGTTAGCAGTTTCACAGAGAACCTTATTCTCTCTACCTTAATTTTCTTTGGGTTACTCTCCGTTGCCTCTGACCTCATCGGGATTCCATTTGAATTGTACAGTACTTTTGTAATTGAAGAAAAATTTGGCTTCAATAAAATGAGCGTAGGCACTTACCTTGGCGATAAACTGAAAGGTGCTATTTTAGGGGCAATTATCGGAGGGCTTTTGCTTACCCTCTTCGTTTGGTTTTATGAAACGTTCAGAGAAATGTTTTGGCTTTATGCTTGGGCAATATTTATTGGGTTCAGTTTACTGATGACGATGTTTTACACCAATATCATCGTGCCGATTTTCAATAAACTTACGCCGCTAGAAGATGGAGAGTTAAGAAGTGCAATTGAAGACTACGCCAAAAGGGTAAGTTTCCCGCTTAAAAATATTTTTGTAGTAGATGGCTCTAAACGCTCTACAAAGGCAAATGCTTATTTCAGCGGATTAGGCAAGACTAAAAGCATCGTACTTTACGATACGCTCATCGAAAAACATGAAATCCCTGAGTTGGTCTCTGTTTTAGCACATGAAGTTGGGCATTACAAGAAAAAACATACGCTACAAGGTTTTTTCCTGTCGGGGTTAATCATGTTTATCACCCTTTTTGTGCTTCACCTCACCATTGATACCCCCGAACTTTCGGCTGCGCTAGGTGCAGAAACGCACAAATTATATTTAGGTTTGGTTGCCTTTTCCATTTTATACTCTCCGCTATCAATAGTAACGGGTTTAATGATGAACATTTTCTCTAGGAAGAATGAATTTGAAGCCGATGCTTATGCGGCTCAAACTTCCTCTTCGATGGCTTTAGAAGAGGCTCTTAAAAAGCTTTCCGTAGATACTTTAAGCAATTTAACGCCGCATCCCGCGTATGTTTTCTTCCATTATTCGCACCCTCCGTTGCTGCAAAGGGTTGAAGCACTTAGAAAGCAAGTTTCATAGTTGCTAGAAAAGAATTAATCATGGTACGACTTCGAGTTGTACCATACAATCATTTATTTTCAATTAAATCTTTATCGGTTAGTTCGTAATAGAGTGTGCCGCTGTCGCTTACTTTTACTTCAAAAATACCCTTCTCTTGTAAGTTTTCTAAAATGCGCTGAGCATCTTCTGTGCTTACATCGGCTTTCATACAAAGGGCCGCTATTGAAATTCTCCCACCCGATTTTACTGCATATTTAATTGCTTTGGCATCGGTAAGGGTATTTTCTCTAAGCCCATTGGCATCGTTATACTGCCCTAAACTTGCTCTAGTATGTATAAGGTACATCCCCCAGATTAATACTGCGGTTGCCATGAACATCATCAACAAAAAGGTGATATTTGAAAACATATTGTCTGTTTAGTTGTATTTTAATTTAACTAAAAATTCTGAGCAGTACTTCTATTCTGCAAACCAAAACGTTTTTACTTAAGTTTTTGAAATTTTTTAGAAGTTTATGATTTACATTACCGAAGCCCCTATCAATACCCAAGAAGTAATTAAAGCAGCTCAAAGCGATAGTGCTGGTGCTGTTAATGTATTTATTGGCACTGTTCGCAATAAAACTTCCGAACGCGATGTATTAAGGCTAGAATACGAAGCTTACGACGCTATGGCGGTAAAAGAGATGGGAAAAATTATTGAGCAAGCCAAAGAAAAATGGGCTGTACAAAAGTATGGGATTGTTCACAGAAAAGGCATTTTAGCATTGGGCGATATTGCGGTGGTAGTTGCCATTTCTGCCCCGCATAGGCTAGCTTCGTTCCAAGCTTGCCAATTTGTAATTGATACCCTAAAAGAGACAGTGCCTATTTGGAAAAAAGAGGTTTTTAAAGACGGGGAAACGTGGGTTTCTGCTCATCCGTAGGTTAGTTATCAAAAATAGTCGATAAATCGTTTTATTCATTGTAAATTCGACTACTACATATTATCACTTTTTATGATTGAGAACGCAGAGAAAATTCGATTAAAATCAACTATTAATAACCACGGTTGGAAAAAATGGGGACCTTACCTCTCAGAAAGACAATGGGGAACCGTGCGGGAAGATTACAGCAGTAATGGAGATGCCTGGAATTTTGTGTCGCACGATGCGGCTCGAAGCTGGACCTACCGCTGGGGCGAAGATGGCATTGCTGGTATTTCGGATAACAGACAGTACTTGTGCTTTGCGCTCGCCTGCTGGAATGGGAATGACCCTATTTTAAAAGAGCGTTTGTTTGGGCTTGCCAATGGCGAAGGAAACCATGGCGAAGATGTAAAAGAGTGTTATTACTATCTCGATTCTACCCCTACGCACTCTTATATGAAGATGCTTTATAAGTATCCTCAGAAAAGATTTCCCTATGAAAAACTCCTTGTAAAAAACCTTGAATTAAGTAAAGAAGAGCGCGAATACGAATTAGTAGACACGGGTATTTTTGATAAAAATGAATACTTTGATATTTATGTAGAGTATGCAAAGGCATCTGAAGAAGATATATTAATAGAAATTACAGTGCATAATCGGGCCGATAAAAAGGCAGATCTTCACTTAATACCAACACTTTGGTTTAGAAATACATGGTCGTGGGGGTATGATGACTATAAACCTTCTTTGTACTCTCAAAAAGGCTATCCTATCTATATAGACCATAGAGATATTGGG
>CAZFQW010000124.1:0-2471 GCA_964521225.1 uncultured Roseobacteraceae bacterium | reverse complement strand
CATTATGAAGATAGCCCTGAATTACTTTTTTGTGAAAACGAAACAAGTAAAGAGCGTTTTGAAGGGATTCAGGAGCAAGGAAAATTCTACAAAGACGGTATACACAATGCAGTAGTAAACAGCAGCGATAAGACGGTAAATAAAGCCCTAAAGGGAACGAAAGCAGGCGTACACTATAAAGTCTCCCTTCCTCCGAAAGGAAGTAGAAAACTGCGATTTAGGCTCACAAACCAGACCTCTTTTAATCCGTTCGAAAATTTTGATGATTTATTTATTGACAGAAAAAAAGAGGCGGATGCTTTTTATAACAAGCTACAACATAAAGTTAAAGATAATGACCTAAAGGAGATTCAGCGTCAGGCTTATGCAGGTATGCTGTGGAACAAGCAATTTTACTACTACAATGTAAATCAATGGTTAGAGGGCGACCCCAATAAACCTTCTCCGCCACAAAGCAGAAAAGATAGTAGAAATAGAAGATGGCGACACTTAGTAAATGCAAACATTATCTCGATGCCCGATAAGTGGGAATACCCCTGGTATGCCTCGTGGGATTTGGCATTTCATTGTACTACCATTGTGAAAGTCGATGCTGAATTTGCCAAAAGGCAATTACTGCTGCTACTCCGTGAGTATTATATGCATCCTAACGGGCAAATCCCTGCCTATGAGTGGAGCTTTAGCGATGTAAACCCGCCTGTACACGCATGGGGTGCTTGGCAGGTATATTCCATCGAAAAAAAAATGAACGACGGTGTGGGCGACATGAGCTTTTTAGCAAGAATTTTCATGAAATTGAGCATGAATTTCACTTGGTGGGTCAACCAAAAAGATTCTGATGAAAACAACTTATTTGAGGGCGGGTTCTTAGGCCTAGATAACATTGGAGTGTTCGACAGAAGTAACCCCCCTCTGCAAGATGGCCGTTCTATTGAGCAAGCCGATGGCACTGCCTGGATGGCAATGTATTCTTTAAATATGCTTCGGATTGCCATTGAGCTTTCCAAAGAAAAGCCTTATTACCAAGAAGCCGCCTCAAAGTTTTTCGAGCATTTTTTGATGATTGCCGGCGCACTTACTAAAATTGGTGCTGAAGGCACCAGCCTTTGGGACGAAGAAGATGAGTTTTACTACGACATCCTCCATACTCCGGAGCAGCCTAGTATTTTGCTCAAAGTTCGCTCGTTAGTAGGCTTACTGCCTCTTTTAGCCGTTGAAGTTTTTGGCCCCAACTTACTTAAAAATAACCCCGACTTTACAAGAAGATTAGAACACGCCTTGGCCACTCGTTCGGACCTTGCCCAACTAATTTCTAGGTGGTTTGAGGTTGGAACCGAAGAAACCAGAATGCTTTCTTTAGTAAGAATTCACAGACTGAAAAGGCTTCTTAGAAGAATGCTCGACGAAAACGAGTTTCTTTCTGAATATGGCATTCGGGCACTTTCAAAATATCATTTAGAAAATCCTTATGAGCTTCAGGATGGTGGCGCAATTTATAAAGTGCAGTACTTACCGGGAGAGTCCGATTCTTCGATGTTTGGAGGGAACTCTAACTGGCGAGGACCTATTTGGTTTCCAATGAACTTTTTATTGATTGAGTCTTTATTGAAATTTCACGAGTTCTATGGAGAAGAACAAAAATTTGAATATCCCAATGGGTCGGGTGAATTATATAACTTAAAGGAAATTGCACATAAAATCACTTTTCGATTGATCAATATATTTAAAAAAGGCAAAAAAGGACGTGTTGCTTTTGGTAAATCAAAGAAGTTCCAAAACGACGAGCATTTTAAAGACCATATATTGTTTTATGAGTATTTCAATGGCGACACAGGGGAAGGATTGGGTGCTTCGCATCAAACTGGCTGGACCGGGCTTATAGCTAATTTAATTGACCAATATTACAATGAAGAATAACCATTTATCTTTGCGAGCAATTGTAAAAATTAACATATGAACGAAAACCTCCTCCCCGTTACAAGAGCGCAAGAATCAAGAGCTGCTATTGAAAAAATTTATATTGAAATGCGTCATCTGTTTAATAGAGGGTACTATAAACCTCTAGGCGCATCGGGCAGCGAGCTAGCTTCTGCTATGATTTCGTTAAAGCCTGAAATTTATGGCTCAATAGATGACTCCGAAAAAGTAGAGCTAGATGGCTTAGTATACATTATGGATCGCCTTCCTAAAGGCATTGAAGAATGTAGATTTATTAAACTGACTTCTAAAGAAGGCTATAGCTTATCGTTCGATACGATTATCCCTGCCAAAAGAAGGCGTAGTTGTTATCGGATAGATGATGAACAAATGTTCATAGAAATTACCAGAGGCAAAAGCGAAATATATGATATTCTAACTCACCTTACCTTTATGTACCTTGAAGCTGAAAAGATTATGAAGCATGCTTTCGACGATAAAGGTGAAAAAACGCCTGAATGGCGGAAGTTAGAAAAGTTAATGGAGCAAAATAT
>CAZFQW010000123.1:0-8380 GCA_964521225.1 uncultured Roseobacteraceae bacterium | reverse complement strand
ATAATTGCTCAGATAGAAAACTTTAGCTAAATAAAATAAATACCTGTATTATTTTAAAGGAGAACCAACGCTATAACTAAAACTTTTATAACCAGTAGTTTAGTAAAAAAGTAGTAAATCTGTTTTTTATAAATATCATTACAAATAAGTACTCAAACAAAATTAACTTCTATTTAATATGAGATAACTCTCTGAAAATGAGATACTTTTCCTCAAATTAAATTAGGATAAGTTCTTACTTTGGAAGTAGCTTTATACAAAAATCAGGGATAAATATTACTCTAATAAGTAAATTTCCATTTTTGAATTAGGAGAGTACAAAGTATTCCTTTAGATACCTAGCGCTGTCTCGTGGGCATTCACCCTAACCTAGAGATTCACACCTTTCAGATGCCCCCCCATGGGATTAATACTTAATTTCTTGAACTTTCTACAGAGATTTTAGCTCTCCGAGCTTCTTATATTTATGTATATACCTTAGGATTGGGACAGGACCTAAAATGATTTTTTAAAACTATCTACACCCTTACAAATTATGAGCTACAATTTTTTAAATACATAAATTGGATTTTAAAAGCCCTCGCTATTGGTATAGTGCCCCTCAAATTCTCTCCCAAAAAGCTCACTACTAAAATTGCAGGCTCGTACAATAATAGGAGGTGGTTCAACCCTATCTCAATTTTGGGCAATGTGCAATATTGGTGAGTAGCATTAATTAAAAAAATGATAACCAATAACTTAACCGGGCGCTCAGTTGCGACACGGTGGCACTCATAACGAAACACCTATGTTAATGAAATCGTCTTGTGTAAATAGATATATTATTTAGGTCAAAATAAATATTTAAGTAACTGGAAAATAGTTATTTAAAAGCTTTTATTTGCTTTTATAAATTTTAAATCTCTACACTCTTCGTATTTTAATTCTTATCGAGAATCAATTAATGTATTTTTGCCTTTCTGTAAGGATATGACGCAACATTTGTATTTAACTAGAATATGATAAATAAATCGGACATAAAATTTAAAATGGTTGCTAAAACCTTTTGGGGCTTAGAAGAAGTTTTAGCACACGAATTAAGCACTTTGGGAATCAGTAACTTAAAGGTAGCCAATAGAGCTGTTTTTTTTGAAGGCAATTTAAATACACTTTACAGAGCTAATTTATGGTGCAGAACTGCACTAAAAATTTTGTGCTCGGTGCATCATTTTAGAGCTAAAGACGAGCATGAGCTGTACAAAGGGGTACAAGAAGTAAATTGGGCAGATTTTTTGGATCTTTCCGAAACATTTTCTGTAGATAGTGTGGTCAACTCCGAGGAGTTTAATCATTCGCACTATGTAGCCCTAAAAACAAAAGATGCAGTTGTAGACCAATTCAGGGAAAAATTTGGGCGAAGACCATCGGTTAATCTGAACGACCCTACGGTAAAACTTCATATTCATATCAATAGAAACGATTGTAATATATTAATTGATAGTTCTGGCGATCCGCTTTATAAGCGTGGTTACAGAAAGTCTACAGGCAGAGCACCTTTAAACGAAGTACTTGCCGCTGGTTTAATTGCACTAAGCGGCTGGAAGGGCGATGGGCATTTTGTAGATCCTATGTGTGGCTCAGGCACACTTTTGTGCGAAGCAGGTCTTTTTGCTTGTAGAATTGCCCCAGGCTCAATCAGAGAGTCGTTTGGCTTTATGCGCTGGCCTAACTACAACGAAAAACTATGGGAACAATTAAAAAAAGAAGCGAAGTTATTACAAAAAGACACTCCCTATAAATTTATAGGTTCCGATATTTCGGGAAGCGTGTTAGAATCTGCTTTTGAAAATATTGAAAATGCTGGTTTAGACGAGTACGTTTCACTTTCAAAAAAATCTTTTGAAGCAAAAACCCCTCCTGCCCCAAAGGACAATAGCATCGTAATGGTAAACCCTCCTTATGGCGAAAGATTACAAATAGATGATATAATAGGTTTGTACAAACGCTTTGGAGATACTTTAAAGCAGCACTATAACGGGTATGAAGCTTGGATTTTAAGTGGCAACAAAGAAGCTATTTCTAAGGTAGGGCTACGTACTTCTAAAAAAATGACCGTTTTTAATGGTTCAATTGAGTGTAAATTCCATGGGTATCAGCTTTTTAAAGGAGGTTGGAAAGAGAATATTGATTATAAAGCGAAGTAAATTGTAGAATCAATAAAATCATTCCGCAGATAAGTAAATTTGTGCTTTTAAAATCGGTAAAACATTAAGAAAATTAACTCAATGAATCCTTTTTTCTTTTGGAACCAATGGCGGGCTTCGTATCGCCTACTTTATCTTTTCGGCTTATTAAACTTACTTACCGCTATCGGTTTTTATGTTTATTTTTACACGTTAGGGAACGATGCCATTATTGCTTGGGAAAAGGTAGGAGATGTTGAAGTGTTCAAAGTAATTGTTCATCAGTTTACTAAAAACTTTTTTTCTTTTGCCGCTCCCGCAGATTCCTATTTAATTTCCGAAAGTTTTGCTGCCACCAATATTTCTCTGAATTATTTGCCCTATTATCTCCACTTTTTCTTTTTGTTGACGGGCTTTTTACTTTTTTTAACGGCAATTTCAGACTTAAAACGCATTGGTTATTTTGTAGGAATATTAGTGATGGTATTCCTATTTGCCTCTATGCAATTAGAAATATTAGGCATCTTTTCAGAAATATATGACAAAGCATATCTAATCCTGATTTTATTATCTTACGGGCTAGTGAGTTATTACTTTCATTATTTTAATAAAAGAGTAATTTTTCCGTATCGCTTTTTAGTGTATTTAATAATTACTATAGGGCTTATTTATATAGGAATAGAGTATTCAAAAAAAGATATCCCTATATTATATCCACTTAATTATGGCATTTTTGTCCCTCTGGTAATCGCCACTATTTTTATTTGCTTTAATGCACACGAAAATATTCGAGGGATGCTCTCTTTGGTATCCCTAGGGAACGATAATAAAAGCTTTAGGCACCTTACTATTTTAGTAATTATTTATTTCCTTAATTTAACTTATTGCTATTTTAAATTTACCGATGGATTTGATTTAGGTATTTTTTATATCCATCCATTCTTTTTATTAGTCGCTACTATTTTAGTAGGAATTTGGGGTTTTAAAGCCCGAGAAAGTCAATATTTTTTACAAATGCAATTCACCCCAACAGGGGCATTTGTGTACCTTGGTTTAGCTATTATGACTGTTTCGAGCATTAGCTTTGCCCTTGGCACTGCCAACAATCCACTGATTGAAACTTTTGAAGATATTACCCTATATGCCCTTTTAAGTTGGGGTGCTGTTACTTATACCTATATCATTGCTAATTTCCTCGACCCACTTTCAGAAGGAAAACCTGTTCATAAATTTTTCTACCGACATAGCAGGCTCGATTTCCTCACCTCTTACACTTTTGGGTTAGTCCTCGCTATCATACTCGTATTTAAAAGCGGAATGATTGCCTACAAACAATCTTTTGCGGGTTATTACAATGGCCTTGGCGATATTTCGCATGTAGAAAAAGACTACTATGCAAGTAAACAATACTATAACCTTGCTTTAGGGTACGACACCCGAAACCACCGCTCCTATTACTCTTTAGGTTCTATTGCGCGTGAAGAAGGCAACGAGCTAGTCGCTAATATTTTCTTTACCGATGCTTTGCAGAAAACGCCAAGTCCGTATGCTTATGCCAACATTGCCAATTATCAGCTAAACGCTAATAAAACTTTAGAAGCTATTCTTACTTTAAAAGAAGGTGTGCAAAAATTTCCTAAAAATGGAGAATTGCAGAATAACCTTGCCTTGGTTTTCAATAAAATACAATTGCCTGACAGCGTTTTCTTTTACTTCGATATGGCACAGCGATACAGCAAAATGCCAGAAGTGCCGGCAAGTAACCTCTACGGGCTGCTTACCAAATACGACTATTTGAATTACCTAGATACTGCTTACCAATGGACAAGCGATAAACCCTATGTAGGGCGAGCTGCAAACCAACTGGCATTTTATAATAAATACAACAAGGTAAAACCTAGGGTACTAAATACCTCTTTTCTACCCGACTCGTCGTTAAACACCTTGCAGCTTAGCTATTTATATAACTATGCGCTCAATCAGGCACAGTTTGCCAACGACTCTTTGGTTTCCCTTGTAAAATATTATGAGCAAATACCCGAAAATAGCAGTTTTACCAGCTATTTGCAGTTGGCAAGGGCGCTCATACTTTTCGAAAAAAATGAATTTAAAGATGCCGTAGCCTTACTAAAAGAGGCATACCGCTATGCCGGATTTACAAACCAAGAATACCCTAACCTGCTAGGCATTTGGCACTACCAAATGGAAGAGTACCTTACCGCCGCAGATTATTTTAAAGTGGCATGGCAGCGAGGGCACCAACCGGCAGGTCTAAATTTGGGTTTATCGCTTTCAGAATTAGACGATAAATCAGAAGCTATTGAACATTGGACTTTGCTAAAAAGAGTGGGCAATAAAGAACAAAAAGCAGTAGCCAAGGATATGTTAAATATCTTAAGTGAAAATCGTTTAGCTACAAACTGGCACGAAAAAGCCTCCATTTCCGATACAGAGCTTATTCGTTACCTGCACTATCAGCAAAACAACTTAACAGAAAAAAATTTCCAACAGATTTACGAAAAAATTACTGCCGATGAATACAAAGTGGTGGCAATCGCAGAGCGCATTTTATTCTTGGTAAGCAAAGAAAGGCCAGAGGAAGCGGAGTATCTCACAAATCAACTGCAACAAATTCCTGTTAGTGAGCCTGTAAAATCTTTTCACGACAGGGCAATACTAGCTTATTGGAATGCAAAAAAACAATACAACAAGGTATTTTTAAACACCCTCGAAACGGCATCTTTCGGCAAAGTATTTACAGGATTAGGTGCCTACTATAAAGCCGCCTATTTAGCAGCAAACAAGGAGCCCTCGAAAAGTATTGGCATGTTTGAAGAGGCAATAAAAACGCTTCCTTTTGAAAGCCGAGTTTATACAGATTTAGCTCATTTATACACAAGTATTGATAGTGTAGATTTAGCCTATTTAGTAGCCTTAGAAGGGGTGAAAACCAATGAGAAATCGCCCGTTTTATGGAAAAACTACGTAATGAAGTGCGCAGAATTAGATTACACCTCCTTTGCTGAAGATGGTTTGAAAAAGTTAGAAATTCTATTATCTGCCGAAGAATACAAAAAAACAAAAACGGAATACAATCAGAAAAAAGAAGCTTTCGATCAAAAAATGGAATCGTGGCGATAGCCACACCAGATTTTAACCGCTTATGTAGGTTTTATCAAAAATATATCGTAACTCTTTCTTAGCTAAGCTTAAATTGCAATCTTTATTAAAATAATCGACCCCTTTATGAGTATTGTAATTAAAACAGACAAAATCGCGAGAACCTACCAAATGGGTAGCGAAACTATTCGTGCACTTCAATCCATTTCAATACAAATTAACCGAGGGGAGTATGTGGCTTTTATGGGGCCCTCTGGTTCGGGAAAATCTACACTCATGAATATCATTGGTTGTCTTGATACCCCCTCAGATGGTTCTTATTGGCTAAGTGACCACGATGTAAGCAATATGTCGGAAAATGAACTCGCCGAAATCCGTAATAAAGAAATCGGCTTCGTTTTCCAGACGTTCAACTTGTTACCTCGTTCCTCTTCTATTGATAATGTTTCGTTGCCTTTAGTTTATGCGGGTTTTAGCAAGGCGGCTAGGCACGAAAAAGCGTTAAAAGCCTTGCAAAATGTAGGCTTAGGCGACCGTTATAAGCACAAACCCAACGAGTTATCGGGTGGGCAACGCCAAAGAGTAGCGATTGCAAGGGCACTAGTAAACGACCCAAGTATTATCCTTGCCGATGAACCCACCGGTAACTTAGATACCAAAACATCCTACGATATTATGGACTTATTCGACCAGTTACATAAGAAAGGTAATACCATCATTATGGTAACACACGAAGAAGACATTGCCCAATATGCGCACAGAATCATCCGTTTACGCGATGGACTTATTGAAAGCGATACAATTAACGAAAATGTAAGAAAAGCAAATGTATTGATGGACAAAACAGAGTAAGCACACGATTGCCGTTAAACTTAATTAGAAAGCAGTCTTATTACTAAGTGCTGCTTTTTTTGTTGGGAATTGAAAAAGTAAATCTAGTACCCTCTCCATATTTTGAAGCTACTGCTATAATTCCTCCGAGCTTTTCAACAGCATCTTTTACGATATAAAGCCCCAAGCCGGAACCCGGTTTCTGCGAAGTAGCACGATAGAACATATCAAATATTTTTTTGATATGCTCTTCCATTATTCCAATACCATTATCGAGAATTTCGACTGATAGGTCTGAGGCGGTAACATTGACTTTAATGTTTAGTTTCTTATCATCGTTGTAAAGCTTTTGGTAGCGAATGCTATTTGAGATAAGGTTATTGAAAATAACTAGTAGCCTCGCTTTATCGGATACAAAAGGCACTTTTTGGTTTACCTCTATGCTGATATTCACGTCTTTTGCATCACTAGAAAATCGATTCATCTCTAGACATTGCTTAAAAAAGGCATCAAAATCAATTATATCCTCAGATATAAACATTCTAGCATTGCGAGAGTAGTCTAAAATATCGGAGATAAAACTATCAAGGCGTTGCATCTTTTGTTCTTGCATGCCCAAATACTCTTGCCTCTTCAATGGGTCTTGCTCGTCTTGCATCAGTTGGATAAGCCCTAACACCGAGGCAATAGGAGAACGCAAATCGTGAGAGACCCTGTAAACGAAACTATCCAATTCCTGATTAGCTTTTTTGAGTTGTACATTCTGATTTTTAATCGCCTCTTCGTTGCGTTTCCGCTCAGAAATATCATGAATAAACAGCATGAAATGTTCTTTGCAATTAATTTCAATATGGCTAATCGTAAGTTCGGTGATAAGCCCACAACCATCGTTACTTAAAAACTCCCACTCTAGTTTCAATTCATCTTGGGCAACTGCGTTTTCTAAAAAGTCTTCTAGCATTTTAACTGCCTGCGGCGAATTATTAGGGGAGGAAATGTCGCTCAATTGTTTTCCTAATAAGCTCTCGTTGTGCGCTTTTTGTAAAATTTGCGCAGCACGCGGATTGCTCGCTACAATTTCTTCGGCAGAGGTAAGTAATATCGCATCGGTCGCCATTTCGAAAAGGCTTCTGTACTGAAACTCACTTTCTTTTAAAGCTTCCTGAACTAATTTAAATCGGGTAATATCAGAGAAAGATGCGATTACAGAGGTAAGCGCTTTGGTTTTGGCATCAAAAACAGGTTCGGCATTAATGGTAAGCCAAACTAAATTGCCTTCGGGCTTATGAACGCCCATAATTATTCCTCTTACTGGCACCAGATTTTGTAATACCAACATTACAGGATGCGCTGTATCTACAAATGGCGTATAATCTTCGTGCACGCATTTCCAGCGAGTCGCCAAAGAGGTAAGCCCTTTCATTTGGTCATAGGTTAGCCCTAAAATTTGTTCGGCGGCGTTGTTACACGAAATAATCTTCCCTGCCGAGTTGTGTACGATAACCCCTTCATTAAGCACCGTTACTGCCGATTTATAGAGTTGTTCGCTGTTTTTTAAAGTAATGCGTGTTTCTATTAAGTCGCTTATATCTCTACTGATACCGATAACTCCCTTGATATTCCCCTCCAAATTGTGGTAAGGGAGTTTTAGCGTATCTAATCGCACCTTTTTTCCGTTGGCAGCATAGCCCCATTCTTCGCTGCGAATTATTTTGTTATTGGTAATTACCTCTTGATCTTTGCTTCTGAATTGCCGGGCGATTTCATCGGTATATAAATCGTAATCGGTTAATCCTTTTAGCGCTATTTCTTTTTTGCCTAGCATGCTCTCAAAGGCACTATTGCACAGTAAAAATTTACCTTCGAGATTTTTTATAAAAATTAAATCGGGAATGTTATCTATCAGTCGTCTTAAAAAGCTTCGTTCATTCAGCAGTGCGTTTTCTTTCTCTTTTAGCTTTTTATCTATTTGTATTCGCTCTAACTCTGCAGAGGCTCTACCAGAAAATATTTTGAGGATATTGGTAAGGTAATCGGAGTTTTTAATAGGTTTTTTAAAAAGGGCAACCATAATTCCTATCGTTAAGCCACCCTCGCTTTGTAAAGGTACTCCGATATAACCTTCAATCGCCATATCCTTTAAAAGCTGATCTTTAGGGAATAAATTAATTACATTTTCGCTAAGCACACAAATATTAGCATCCATTACATCTTTGCAAGGAGTGTACTCTAAAGAGTATTCAAAATTCTCTATGATTTTATCATTT
>CAZFQW010000122.1:0-8383 GCA_964521225.1 uncultured Roseobacteraceae bacterium | reverse complement strand
ACACAACTCTTTCGAGATGGCAAGCCCTAAGCCGGTACCTCCGTAAGACTTTGTGTATGAAGTATCAACTTGCGAAAACTGCTTAAACAGGTCTCTTAAATCATTTTCTGCTATTCCAATTCCTGTGTCTTCTACTTCAAATAATACGTTTGATATGCGATGTTCTTTACTAAGCAATTTACACCGAATTGTAACCGCTCCATTTTCAGTAAATTTAATAGCGTTTGAAGTTAAATTAGATAAAATTTGTAACAACCTAGTTTCATCTGCCATTACTCCTGCCGGAACAGACTCATCTAATATTAAATTTAATTGAGTATTTTTTGAATCTGCATTTTGTTTAAATAAAGCAAGCAATTTATCTAAAACGTTATTTAGTGAGGTAGGCTGCAAGCGCAACTCCATTTTACCCGCTTCAATTTTCGATAAATCTAAAATATCGTTCAGAATATTAAGCAATGTTCCTGATGATTTTTTAATGATTGAAACATATTCAAGCTGTTCATCATTAAGGCGAGAGCTGCTGATAAGATCAATCATTCCAATGATACCATTCATAGGAGTGCGTATCTCATGGCTCATGTTCGATAAGAATCGCTTTTTTACTTCTAGGGATTTTTCTGCAAGATTTTTTGCAGCTCTTAGTTCTTCTGTTTTGTTTTTAAGCTCGGTAATATCGCGAGCTACACCTTCAATATGGGAAGGATTTCCTTCAGTATCGTATAATAATCTAAAATTTGAGATAATGTTATGGGGGTTGTTATCGGCTTCTTCAATAATTCTGCTTTCAAAGTTTTTTACATAACCATCTTTTAAAAGTCTTTTAATTAAAAAAGTAAGCTTGCTTCTATTTAAATAGAAGTCTGAAATATGCTTACCAACAATTTCGAGTTGGCTACGCCCCATTAGTTCAAATACCGATGGACTTACCATGGTGATAATTCCGTTCATATTTACCCTAAAGTAAACATCTAGCAGTGAGTCGAAAATATTTCTAAATTTTTCTTCGCTTTCTGCCAAACCAATTTCGGTAATTTTCTTTTGGGTGATGTCGTGTGCTACACCCGATACTTCTATGGTTTTTCCTCTGCCATCTTTAATAGGGTTTAAGGCTACGTCCCACCAGTTTTCTTCCCCTGTATGGCTTATGTATTTCACCTCAAACTGCTGTGTTATGCCTTTAAAAGCGTTAACGTACCTTGGTACCCAGCTATGTATCTCGTTCTTTAAACTCCCTCTTAGCTCTGATAACAAGCTCATTCTATAATAAGGGCGAATCTTAAGGTAGTCTTCGGTTTTTTTGAAAAAATTCTGATTATAGCGGTTAAGGTTTCCGTTTCGTTCTATTGTCCACATTAAGTGAGAACCACTTTCAAAAATTGCTTCTAAACGCGCGCTCTGATTGTTGATTTGCTCCTCATTATTTGCTCTAATAATTGCGCTTGTTAACTGCCCCGAAATAAAAGTGAGTAATTCTAAATCGCGTTTATCGTGCGCTTTTCTATCTACATACGATTGTACTACTACAAGCCCTTGTTTCATTTGCCCCAAGACTAAAGGCACACCAAGCCAAACACGGGGAAGCTTAGAGGCCGGCTCAATGTTTCTTTGCTTGTAAATCTTTTTTATCGTTTCTTCATACATAAACATGGGTCGGTTCAAAATCAACGCATCTTCGGCAAACGATAGCCCATGTACAGGTTCATCTGAACCAAAATTAGAATTTACATAAAACGGCACATTGATACTTTCTTCGTCTTTTTTTAGAATAATTAAAAAACTATCAACTCCTATTGCCTCTTGTAGATGTAGATAAAAATTGTAGTAAAAATCTGTAATAGGAATGCCCTTTTCTATTAGTTTGGCTATTCCGAAGTAAAGTTCTTGCGATTTCTTTACTTTTTGCTGCTCGGTGATGTCAAAAAATGTAGCTCTGTAAATGCGCTTGCCTTCTTCTTCTTTTTTACTGGAAAGCGTACCCGTTAGCTGTACTCTTTTTCCACTTTGATTGATAAAAGCAGTTTCAAAATTTTGAAGCTCCCCTTTTGAGTCAGCCTGTTCAAGTATTTGCCGTGTTTTCCTTTTTAAATCGGGGGCTACGAAATCGAATATCGAATGTAGTTCTAATTCTTCTGATGAAAATCCTAAAACTTTTTTGAAAGTTTTGTTCACAAATAAAATGTTCCCCTTCTCATCGAAAATAAAAATAATATCATGTGAGCTATCGAATATATCTTGCAGAAGTGCATTGGTCTCGTATAATGCTTGGGTTAGTAACACCTGTTCGGTAATATCTTCGCCAATGAAAGTGTACCCCGATATTTGGTTATCAGCCGCCTTAAATATGATGGTGTTCAGGCGCACAAAAACTATTTCACCACTTTTTACAGTTAGCTCTCCTTCAAAAGACTCTTCTAGCTTGTCTATAGTAATTTTTTTAGCTGTTGAAGTATCTTTAAGATTGAAAAAACTGAATATATTTACTCCTGCTAGCTCTTCGTGTGCATATTGCATTAAGGAAGTAAATCGGTTATTGCAAAATATTATCTTTCCCTGAGTATCAAAAGAAACCACTAAAACAGAGGTTTGTTTTAGTGTATCATGAAAGTTTTGTTCTTGGTTTTGAGGGCGTTTCTTCACATTGCCCTCAATGGTACTTTCCTTTTTTATTAATTGAAGTGCTTCCCTTTTTTGTAAAAGAAGTTGTTCAAGCTGGTAAATCTCCTCTTGTAAAGTCACAGTGCTATTTTCTTCATTTTTTTTCACCTTAAACTTAGCTTAGCTATTTTTTTTTGAAACCCTTCTAATAGTTTTTTTGTGAGTATATCACAATTTATAAATTCTAACTTTATCATAGTAAGTTTGAGCCTCAATAATCGTTTTCCAAAGGGTAGTTATTCTTATTTCTTGTACAATTATATTCTTACCGAACTAAAAAAACATGAAACAATATCACGATTTATTACAAAAAATATTAGATGAAGGAATACAAAAAGGTGACAGAACAGGAACGGGTACGCTCAGTATTTTTGGTTATCAAATGCGCTTTAATTTAAAAGAAGGATTTCCTTTATTAACCACAAAAAAGCTTCATTTGCGCTCTATTATTTACGAGTTACTTTGGTTTTTAACTGGCGATACCAACATTGCTTACTTACACGAAAATAAAGTTTCTATCTGGGACGAGTGGGCAGATAAACATGGAGATTTAGGCCCTGTATATGGCTATCAATGGCGTTCTTGGCCTACCCCCGATGGGAATGGTATTGATCAGATTTCGCAATTAATTCATCAGATAAAAAATAACCCAAATTCTCGTAGGCTCATTGTTAGTGCTTGGAATGTTGCAGATGTAAATAGTATGGCGTTACCTCCTTGCCACACCTTATTTCAGTTTTATGTTGCAGAGGGAAAGCTATCTTGCCAACTGTACCAAAGAAGTGCCGATGTGTTTTTAGGAGTGCCCTTTAATATTGCTTCTTATGCCCTTTTAACACTAATGGTTGCTCAGGTTTGTAACCTAAAAGCAGGAGAATTTATACACACCTTCGGCGATGCACATTTATATAATAACCATTTAGAACAAACAAATGAGTTGCTATCGCGCGACATTCGGGCATTACCCACCATGAGCCTCAATAAAGAAGCAACTGATATTTTTGGGTTTAAGTACAGCGATTTCACCTTAGAAAATTATAACCCTCACCCAATTATAAAAGCACCGGTAGCTGTATAAAAATAATGCGAATCAAGGGGTTACAATCTTCTTTTTTGAGCCTAAAGAATAAATTTTAGTGTCATTCTGAGCTTGCGAAGAATCTAACGATAAGACCCGTAAACATCATCGTTCTTTCCCTTCGGTAGAGATGAGAAAAAAATATGTTTTGCTCATTTTTTTGTTGAAATAATCTTTTAATCCCTGATTTGCATAAAGAATAGACTCGGCTATTGATAGGTTCATAGCCGAGCCTTTTTTTTATATGTTTTTTTTTGCAGAATTTATCTGGTAAAAAACTTGAGTGTAGCCGTACAAACCTGCCGTGTTTCGCTGTTGAGATAATCGTATAAGTAAGGATGATAAGCACAAAAGTTATGATCTGCTTTATCTATCACCACTAGTTCCGCTTTTTCTGATAACCTTTTCAGGTAATATGCACTTTCTAGCTTTACTCGCGTATCTTCTTCACCATGGATAATTAATACAGGCTTATCGAGTCTTTTCATCACTTTTTCTGTGTCA
The DNA here is from genome assembly GCA_964521225.1 of uncultured Roseobacteraceae bacterium. Classification (GTDB taxonomy): domain Bacteria; phylum Bacteroidota; class Bacteroidia; order Cytophagales; family Flammeovirgaceae; genus CAYUJH01. The sequence continues at coordinate 4,143 of CAZFQW010000122.1, read as the reverse complement.
AATCTATCTTCGTTTGCATTGTAATCTTCTACAAACTGATATCCCACGGGCATGTGTCTTTTTATTCTGACATTCCAAAACTCTATCAAGCCATCATTTTTCCAGTTTTCCATGAACGAAGAAGAAAAATCCAAGATTTTACTAGAAGCATTCCAGCTAGCTACTTTGCTAACCCTAGCATCTTCACTTGCTTTAATTAGTGCTACATTACCGCCTCTACCATGCCCTACTAAACACAGAGAGTCGAGCTGAAGATTATCTACTCCAAATTGGCCATTGTATAAATAGTCGATAACTGCTTTTAGGTCGTTTAGTTCAATACTTATATTGTTGTTTTTAAAAGCTTCTAGGTCCGAAAATTCAGTAGGTTTTTCTGGCGACGTGCCATCGTGCGAACAGTTATACTTTATAAATAAAAAACCTTGGCTCGCAGCTTGTTCAGCTATTAGGTTAAATGTCCCCCAATCTTTAAAACTTTTAAAGTTATGGGTAAAGATGATAGGCTGTAATTTGCTGGCTTCCTCATTGTATGTCAAGTCAACAGATATCTTATGATTTTGATAAAGAGAATCAATAATGAGTTCCCGTTTCACAATCGATATTGTGTTCATATAGACAGAATTATGTGAAAAATATTAAGTGGTATTTATTCAAATATCCATGTAATTTACTAAAAATCCATGACTTCATATTAACTTTTCTTTAAGTTAATTCTGCTAATTTTATGCGTTCAACGTCGTTTATTCTCTGCAACCGGTTGTTCAATAGTTAAAACAAAACTTTATACGTTAATCGATTAGTCCATTTTTTTAAAATAGTTTGCAGAATGTTATTAAAATCTAACTTTCAATGCAAATTCTGCTTGAATACCGACTATACAACTCAAATAATTCACTCCTACAATCAGTAATTTATCCCTGACTTTTCTCTAATTTTATCGAGCAAAGAGATTAAATTTAGACTATCGTGATGTGTCATTTTCTCACTCTGAGTTTTGTGGTTCAAAAGAAGTGTGCTTACCTCTTCTGCCTCAAAATTATAGCCGTTGCTTTCCCTCGGGAAGCTATATTCCACAGGCTCTGAGCCGTTTTTATACAAGGTAATGTGGCTAGGTTCGTGCCATCTGCCATGAATGGTAATTCTACCTTCCGAACCATTTATATGGGCCTCTGCGGGGGTATTGACTCTAATAGAAGAATCTAATTGGGCGTAAACACCATCAGGATAATGAAAGGTTATTATATTGCTCTCATCTACGTCGGTTTTTCCCATAAATGCCTCGGCGTTTATTCTTTCTGGCATTCCCAAAAAAGTATAGGCAAGAAAAACGGGATAAATCCCCACATCCATTAGTGCGCCTCCTCCTAACGCTTTGTTGAATAATCGCCCTTTGGGATCAACAAAAGCTTTGAAACCAAAGTCGGCTTGTATAGAGCGAATTTCTCCAATATGCCCTTCTTTGTATAGAGATAGTGCTTTCTGAAAAGAAGGTATGAAACGAGTCCATAAAGCTTCCATCAAAAAAAGATTTTTTTCTTGCGCTAAAGATACCATTTCCTCAACTTCTTGTTGGTTCATAGCAAATGGTTTTTCGCATAAAACAGATTTATTATGATTTAAACATAACAAGGTGTTGCTATAATGGTAGGTATGTGGTGTGGCGATATAAACTACATCTACTTCTTTGTTTTTTACCAATGACTCGTAGTTCGCATAACAATGTTTTGCTCCAAATTTATTTCCAAATTCATCTGCCTTTTCTTGCGAGCGGGAAGCTACTGCATATAGCTCTGCATTCACTAATAATTGTAAATCTTCCGCAAATTTTTGAGCGATTTTACCCAACCCCAAAATTCCCCATCTAATTTTTCGTTCCATAAATAATTAATCTTGTCAAATAAGTTATTATTAAACGGTTCTTCACCATTTTGTAATATATCCTAAATTTTAATTTCAAACTTAAAATACAATGAAAAATCTTATCCTAACAATTGTGGCTGTATTCACTATCATTTCCGTTTCTGCACAAGAAAAAAAGAAAGAAGAAGTCAAGAAAAAAGCAAAAGACAAAACAGAAAAGAGAGTCGATGATAAAATTGACAATGCTATTGACGAAAGTCTCGATGCAGTGGAAAACTTGTTCAAATTTGGTAAAAAGAAAAAAAAGAAAGGTAGCGACAATCAAAAATCTGTTTCAGAAACAGATAGTGTAACTACCGAAAATTCACAAAATGCAATGAACATGCTTAGTAGTATGTTTGGTGGGAGCAATGTTGAAATTGAAGGGGCATATAATTTTGACAGCGATATGCTTATTGAGCTTACCACCACAGAGAACAAGAAGAAAAAAACTGATTCTTACTCGATAAAATACTACCTCTCTGACAACAATAGGTTCGCTTACGAAATGGAGAATTTTGAAGGCTATGACGGGGCTGTTAAAATGATCATGGATTGGGATAAAAAGTCGATGCTTATGTTTATGGAAGAACAAAAGCAAATTATGGTAATGCCCCTTAATACCGATAAAATCGACGAAATGGTAAACAAAGAAACTGAAAAAGCACAAAACGGTAGTTCGGATATACAAAATTTTAAGAAAACAGGAAACACAAAGAAAATCTTAGGATATACTTGCGAAGAATACACTTTTGAAAATGATGATACACAAGGAGCAATGTGGGTAACTAAAGAGGTAGAGGTCGATTTATCAAAAATGATGGGGGGTATAGGAAGTGCCTCAAAAGGAAAACAGCCACATACAATGCCTAAAAATTACCCTCAAGGAACGCTAATGGAAGGTACTTGGACCGAGAAAAAATCTGGTGATGTTACTAAGTGGGAAATGAAAGAATTAAATGCAAATTCGAAAACAAGTATTTCTACCAATGGCTACCAAGTAATGAATTTTGGGAACATGATGAACCAAGGAGGAAAAAATTAAAGTAGAAAATAAATATTAAATGCTAAAAGTCGTTTGATTTAAAAATTCAACGACTTTTTTTAACTTTTCATTTTCACCAAACAAAAAAATATGTTAGTAAAAAAACTATTTACAATTGCATTTATTATTGGCTTATGTACTTCCGCATTTGCCCAAGATTACAAACTACTTACCACAGAAAATGGTATTGAAGTTTATGGCAGGATAGACTTGGTTGATAAAGGCAAGAAAAAAGACCAATATGCACTTTCTGCGTATGCCACTAACACCTCGGGGAAAACGTTTTATTCTGAAGGCCCTTGGATTACCATTAAAATTGTAAACTCCAAATCGTTTATTGGTAATTTAATGAGTATCAATGGCGAATCTACTACTTACTCTACTATGGCTGGCTCTTTGGTTTATATGGTGAAAGCAGGAAATAAATATGAAACGACTTCAAAATTTAAAGTAGATAGCGGACTTGAGCCTGCAGTTACCGTTTCGTTTTCTAATAATCTTGCCAATGATCTTTCTGCCTTCAAAATTCGGGTTACTCCCCAAAACATTGTAGGAAGATGGAAGGCAGAAAACAGCAATAATATTTTCAGAATAGACTATAATGGCACAGAATTAACAATTGTAGATGGCTATGGCGATGTTGCCAAGTGGGAATTAGGAAATGACGGGCTTTATTACAGAGTAGTAGGCTTTGAAAATAATAACGAAGGTGATAACAGCAGTTTAGCATACTCTTCATCGCTTAATTTGGTTAGTCCTACTCAAATTTTATATCAAAATTCCGAAGGTATTTCTATCAACTTTATGAAAGTAGATTAAAACGAAGCTGCTTATCTTTTAATACTTCGGTAACCTTTAGCGAAATATTTACCCACTTATTAAGCCTTCCATTTAAAAAAAAATGGAAGGCTTTTTTTGTAGTTGCTACAACTACAATCGTTACTATCAAATGTAAAAAGATGTTGCTAAATGGTTTAACCCCCTCCTCCGTTTGGTACTATGCTTTTGATATTCTGACTATCACTGCAACGCAATTACCTTTTACCTGCAAAAGTTTACCAACGAGTGTTGATCGAAAGTGGTCGTTCTTGTACTTTATTACTTCTTTTTATTGCCTAGTGTTTGCATTAGCTGGGGATTTGCCTAACTCCAAACCAGTGCCCTCATCTTCTTGTGGTATTGGCAATGTAAATACAACC
>CAZFQW010000121.1:0-8384 GCA_964521225.1 uncultured Roseobacteraceae bacterium | reverse complement strand
TCTGTTTGCCGACACCCCCCGCGGGTAACGGTAAAACCATACACTCCCGATTCAGTTACCGTAAAAGTGGGGTTTGTAGCGTTATTTTGCCAAAGGTAAACGGGGCTTGTTTCAATAGTTGAAGCCACCGTTGCATCAAGTGTTAGCGAGTCGCCTTCGCAAATGATAATATCCTCTCCTAAATCGAAACTAAAGGGTTCGTTGAAGGTAAGCAAGATGGAGTCGCGCTGCACACATCCGTTGGCGCTCACTTCTACCCAATATAATCCGCTACGAGTTGCGTTAATCACTGAATCTGTTGAAGAAATGCTCCAACGATAAATAGGGTTTTCAGCTCCTGTAGTAATTGCATTAAGGGGTATTGTATCGCCTAAACAGGCAATAATATCGTCTCCTAAATCTAAATTAAAAGGCGGTGGCGTAAAGGATATATTAATAGTATCTCGAACAATGCACCCTTGCAAATTGAACAATTCCACCCAATAATCGCCTGCTTTGGTTACGGTAAGGGTTTCTTCTGTAGAGCCATCGGACCAGCGGTTCACAAAGAAATCTTCGCCCGAGTCGATTACAAACGGTGTACCTTCGCAACCCACTGCATCTTCGCCGAGTACTGCTAGCGTTGGCGTTGCAGGAAATACTTGTAGGGTATCGAACAACTCACAGCCCGAAATATTGGTCATTTTAACCGAGTAAGTACCCGATTCGGTTACAGTAATGGCGGCTTGCGTACTTCCGGTACTCCACTCGTAAGTAGCCCCCGCATCTCCAATGGCTTCAATTACTTCGCTTTCGCCTTCGCACAGCGTGAAATCGTCGCCAATATACAGGCTGCTGAAATTTGAAAAATAGCCGTAACGAGCACCCGAAGAAGGGCCTCCTTCTAAAATCCCTATCTGAAACGAGTTTGTATTATTCGTGATGAGGTTGGCACTTCCCTGCCGTATAACACCCTCTTCGAAACAAACACTGCCAATTACCCACTCTCCGTTGGTACCGGGCACAGGAGAAAAGTTACTGTTATTGATAAAAATACTCGTTCCGTTTAACACAAACTGATTTTGCCCTCCGTCGCGCACTAAAATATTTAGGCAAAAGGTTTCGTTGCTAGAACGTGTAAAGCCTAATTGGCGCGTTCCGCGGCAGTTTACAGGTGGGATAAGTGCCGCTGCTATTTCGCAACCTATGCCGGTATATTGCATTACATAAATAGGGGCTGTACTTTGTATATAATCAATATTACTTAAAAAAAGCTGTGCCGTTTCACCCGTATTTAGGGTGGCAAAAGGGGTTAAATTACCATTGCGAAAAAGCTGTGTCCCGTCTTTTATGGCAGTAAAATAGGCGCGCTCAGGTTCGTTTAATTGCCCCCTAATAAGCATGTGCTCTGTCCCTAAAATACCGATAGGTACAATTTGGTCGCCCGCCAAATCGAAACAACCACTGGCCCCAACGAGCGAGTCGTCTTTGATGGTAATGGCAATAGGCTTTGTTGATTTTACCCGTGAGCCTGCCAAGGAGACCGCAGAAGACTTAGAAAGATTTCTTACGGCAAAGGTTTCGCCTTCTTGCAAAAAAATACTGAAGGTTTCGCCTGCCAGATGCCCCTCTACATTTACGCTAGGCGTAACGGTAACTACGGTGTTATTTTCGGAAGCGATAATATCGAAGGTAGAAAATGCCTGATGAAAAGATACGTTGTTCCATCCGCTTTGCCCAGGAATAATAAAATCCTTCCCCAAAGCATTTTGGCCTTTGAGGGCAAATAAATCGACATTAAAAGTTTGCCCTACTTCGTAATAAACCGTTACAAAATTAGAAGCTGTAATTTTGATTCCTCCCTCTAACACTTTGTTGTATTCGTCGTTTTCGAGTACTCCAATGAAATTTGTTAAATCTTCTGTTCGTGTGCTATTTGCCGCCAAATCAAAGAATCGGTTAGGAATAAAATTAGTTGCAGGAAAAGAAATCGTAATGGATGCAGCAGCATCGGCAGTAGAAATTCTGAGGCGAATTGGGCGGTCTTCGTGAGAGTTTACTACCTCTGGCACAGCAAACCAAAACTCAGTGTCGAGCTGGGCTTGCCCCTTTTTTATTTGGAAAAAAAAGAGGGTAATAAATAATAATAAGATAAGCTGGTAGCGGTATTTCATTTTCAAATTGATAGTAGTTTATAAACAAATATAATCACTAGAGTCCCCAGAATGAAAAGTAATTGATTTACTGCTTTGAGGGTTGAAATAGCCGCAATAAATAGCTACCCAAAGTGTAGAAACTGGTTCTGTTTAAAAATTTAATTTTAACTACACGTGTAATAATTCATAGAAAAGCGCCACTAACATAGTGTTGGATTTGAAAAAAAATGAATGGAAAATTAAAATGAAATTAGCAGTCATCCTCGGAATAACATTAGGATTTACCTTACTTTTAGGACTTTTTTTTAAGACAGAAAGCGAACTTTCCATGGTATTTTATGCAATGTTTGTAGTGATACTTTCAACGGTTACCCTTCTATTTTGGGGCGATTTAGGCAAGAAAAAAACGCTCAAAAAATAATCCCTCCTCTTTCAATATTTCAACCCTATTCTAGTACTGAATTTTTAGGGTGATAAATTTCAAATCGATATAATTGTAGCTTTTAAGAAAATGTATGAATTATGGGATGTAAATACTTTGAATCATTTAATTAACTAAACTTCAATATGAAATATAATAGATACATTCAGGGTGTTCCTCAGATTTCTGAAATCGGATTGGGTGCATGGCAGCTAGGCAATGATTCAGGATGGAAAGGGATGTCGGAAAAGGAAGCTTCGGATATAGTGGAACGCGCATTGGATTACGGAATTAATTTTTTTGATACAGCACCCAATTACGGTTACGGCTCAGGCGAAGAAAGGCTTGGTAAAGCCCTGAAAAATGTCGACAGAAGTAAAATTGTAATCAATACAAAATTCGGGCATACCGATTCGGGTATTACTAATTTTAATTCAAGTTATATTCGGGGGTCTTTAGAAGGCAGCCTTAAAAGATTACAGGTCGATTATGTTGATTCGCTCATTATCCACAATCCCCCTTCTGAGTGCTTAGACGGTAATAAAAATAACCACTACGAGATACTCGAACGATTGATAGAAGAAGGGAAAATAAAAGCTTACGGAGCTTCTTTAGATACCTACGAAGATATGGTCCTGTTGATGAATACCACCAACGCCAAAGTGATTGAAGCCTTTTTCAATATCCTGTACCAAGACGTTGCACGAGCATTTGATTTAGCGAAGGAAAAAGAGGTGGGCATCATCGCTAAAGTTCCTCTCGATTCAGGTTGGTTATCGGGAAAGTACCATGCAGAAAGCACATTTAATGATATTAGAAGTCGCTGGTCTCAGCAGGATATTCAAACCAGAGCACGCCTTGTGGATCGCGTAAAGGAAATTCTTCAAGTAAAAGATAATCTTGCACAAAAAGCCATTTCGTTTTGCTTGGCGTACGATGCCGTCGCCACCGTTATACCGGGGAATGTAAATACAGCGCAGTTGGCAAGTAATGTGGAAAGTGTAAATAACCCAATTTCAAACGAGCTAGTTAAAAAATTAGAGGATTTTTATTTAAATGAAGTAAAAGAGCTTAACCTTCCGTGGTAAATACTTAGACAAAAGTATTCTGGTAATAATTCGTCGTACGAGTTTCTAATAAATATTTGCCAATATCTCACTGATGCCCCCCTATCAATAAATGATAACCCCTAAAAAAATAGCACCTAATTTTTCTTCATTAAATGATGACTTTTTTGACTCTTCAGCCATCTTATTTACTTTCTCGTTAACTCACAAGCCTTTGTAGAAAACTGGGACTAAGATTCGATATAGGTAACCTATTATTAACCCTTATTTAAATCGATGAAACTCACACTAAACATTCTATTATTGTTGTTTGTATCGCTAAGCGGGCTTCATGCGCAAAATTGGTCCGATGTACATTATAAGCAATACACCTTCCGAACTTTTGTTAAATACGCTCCTGCTCAACAGGAAATTGACTTTAAAAATATTGATTACGAATTGTTGAGTGCTGCCATTTATTACGCCACTAACTACCACCGTTACCAAAACGGACGAAGCCGTTTAAAATATCACCCTGCCTTGCGCAAAGCTGCTTCTATGCACTCAAAAGATATGGTGATGTTCCGTTTTTTTTCGCACCATAGTCCATTACCGCAAAAGGGAAGTTTTATCAATAGATGCAATTTTGTAGGGCTGCAAATTAGAAGCGGCGGCGAGAACATTGCCGATGGGTTCGGACTTCGGTGTAAGGCAAACACTGGTATTACTACCTGCAAAGGGCAGTTGTGCAATTTTTCTACGGGTAAACCACTCAAAGTACATAGTTATATCAGTTACGCCAACGCCGTGTTGCAACAATGGATGAATTCCCCAGGACATAGAGCGAATATTCTTAATTCCGATTATCAATATGTAGGTTGTGGCGGTTTTGCCTACTCCGAAGATATGTTAGGTCATCCGTTTTATCGCATGAAAGCCACTCAAAATTTTAGCGGAGCGATACAAAATATGTAAAAATGCTTTGGGGTTAATCTGTAACTACATGCTTCAGCGTGTGCATAAGTTACTAATCCAATCTATCGGACACCACACTTTAAAGGGCGTTTTTACAGACTGATATTATTTAAACCCTTTTAATTTTAGAATTAAATCATTTTTTAATTCATATAGTCTTTTTTCTAAACCTACGGGGTAGTCGTGCGGGTTTTTAAATCGCAAAATACTTGGATGCAGTTTATTTAATTCTTCGTGGGTGCGTTTTCGCATTTCGCGGATAGAGGGGTTTTCGTAAATCAGCTTTCCTTTCTCAAAAATTGGCACTAATAAATCTTCGTACTCTGTATTTGCTGCGACTTTTTTCCTACGGGTGTCGTCCATAGGATCTATAATGATGACTTCAGTGGGGAGTTCTTGTTGTGTATCGTAAATCATGTCAGCAATAAATTGCCCTTTGTTATAAAAACGGCGTACCTGTTGTATGCCTGGGTTAGAAACTTTCGCCTTCTGTTCCGATAGCTTTATTTTGTGCTGCCAGTTGCCTTTATCATCCTTCATAGCCGACATTTTATAGACTCCTCCCAAAGCGGGCTGGTCGTAGGCAGAGGCAAGTTTTGTTCCTACGCCCCAAACGTTTACTCGGGCATCTTGCTCTGTTTTTAAACTCGAAATAATATGCTCGTCCAGGTCGTTGCTTGCTACAATGTTGGCATCGGTGAACCCTGCGGTATCGAGTAGTTTACGGGCTTCTATACTTAAATAGGCAAGGTCGCCAGAATCGAGCCGAATACCTACCATTTGATGCCCTTTGGCTTGTAGTTTTTTTCCTACTTCAATTGATTTTTTTACTCCTTCTAGCGTGTTGTAAGTATCTACCAAGAAAGTACAGTTGTTGGGCATCGCTTCGGCGTAAGCTTCAAAAGCTTCTTGTTCTGTAGGGAACGACATCACCCAGCTATGGGCATGTGTGCCCTTCACGGGAATATCGAAGAGTTTACCTGCCAATACATTGGAAGTGCCCACGCAACCACCAATATACGAAGCTCTGCTTGCTGCCAAAGCGCCATCAATCCCTTGTGCTCTGCGCATTCCAAACTCTAAAATGGGTTCTCCTTTAGCGGCTAAGCACAAACGAGAGGCTTTGGTAGCTACTAAAGTCTGGAAATTTAAGATATTTAAAAGCGCCGATTCTACTAACTGGCACTGAAACAAAGGCCCTCGAACGCGCATGAGTGGCTCATTGGGGAATACGGCTGTACCTTCGGGAATTGCCTCAATATCGCACAAGAATTTCATTTCTGCCAGATACTGCAAAAACTCTTCTTCGAAAAGAAGTTCGCCATCGTTGCCCTTCAGGTTTCTCAGGTATGCGATGTCGTCGTCAGTCATTTTTAAATTATCTAAGTAGTCGATAGCGTACTGCAAACCGCAAGCGATGGCAAAACCACCTTTAAATGGGTTGCTTCTAAAATATAAATGAAAAACGGCTTCCCGTTCTTTAGTACCAGATTTCCAATAGCCATAAGCCATGGTGATTTGGTATAAATCGGTAAATAAAGCGAGAGACGATTGATATAAATCTTTGGTGATTTTCATGAGTATAAAAGTTAAGGTCAAATTGCAGAAACAATAAAGTTTATATTGGTTTTTATCTTTAACAAAGGTGTTGTTGTGCCTTTAAGTAAATGTAAAGAAAATTGATTTTAGAGTTTAATTGTAATTGATTTAATTCCACTAAGAACCACTACTTTGCTAAGTTTTGTTGTTTTAGTAGTTGGTGGCGTTTTGTTTCGCCATTTTAAATTGAATACTCCCCTTATTTAACGTGCTATCATGAATACAGAAAACCATAAAGACTTAATTATTATTGGAGCGGGCCCTATTGGTCTAGCGTGCGGATTAGAGGCAAAAAAAGCAGGGCTAAACTATCTTATTATCGAAAAAGGATGCCTGGTAAATTCACTTTTTAATTACCCTGTAACAATGACTTTTTTTTCTACGTCGGATAAATTAGAAATAGGAAACGTTCCGTTTATATCCCATAATCCTAAACCCACACGTGGCGAATCGCTCGAGTATTACCGCAGGGTGCAAAGTTCACAAGGCTTAAATGTAAATCTTTACGAAGAAGTAAAGTCAATGCAAGCAGAAGTATGTAATGAAGGCACGAAATATCGTATCGATACTTCTAAGAAAACATACACCACAAAGGCAGTTATAGTAGCAACAGGCTTTTATGACATCCCCAAAAAAATGAGTGTGGTAGGAGAAAACTTACCTAAAGTAAAGCACTATTACGACGACCCACACCTCTACGCTGGGCAAAAAGTAATTGTAGTTGGAGCACAAAACTCCGCCGTAGATGTTGCACTTGAGACCTACCGAAAAGGGGCGGAAGTTACCATGGTAGTACGTGGCCCTGAAATTGGGAAAAGAGTAAAATATTGGGTGCGTCCGGATATAGAAAATCGTATAAAAGAAGGTGCAATCAAAGCAATTTTTAATGCTTCTGTAAAGGAGGTAAGAGAACAAGAAGTTGATATTTCAACACCTAAAAAAACCATTACAATAGAAAACGATTTTGTGTTGGCTATGACGGGCTATCAGCCCAATTTTCAATTACTTACAAGCATAGGAATTGAGATAGAAGAAGGGCCAAAACGGAGGCCTATTCACAATTCAGAAACAATGGAAACTAACTTGCCCAATGTATACTTAGCAGGTGTAGTGTGTGGGGGTATGGAAACAAGCAAATGGTTTATTGAAAACTCGCGGAAACATGCCCAAATTATTCTAGAGCAAATAGTAGGAAAAGTGGAAGCATAAAAAAAGCAATTCGAATGATATTCAAATTGCCTTTTTTGTTCCTAAACGGAATAGGGGCTGATTGTACTGCTAAAGGCAGACATTGCCAAACATTTGATTTAAAAATTAATAATTTAAAAATCTCTTGGCGGTTTTTGTTGAACTTAAACTCTCATAATAATTATGTTTAAGGTTTGTGTTAGTAAAACACTTTTTAGTGTCCAAAGCTAGTGCCAAGTAGTACAAGCCATTTCAAAAAATCACATAACTACTTGTTGTATAGCTATTTATACTTTTAACTAGGGGTTAAAAGTATAAATACTCTTAAAAAGATTAATTGAAATATCGTACAAAAACGATATGTCGTTAAAGTATTAATTCATTTTTTGTACTTCTTCAAGGTTCGGAAGTGCCCCTATAGCTCCAAATCTAGTACATGTAATGGCTCCCACTTTATTGGCAAAGCGAACCATTACCTCCATTTCGCCCCGATGAATTACTGCATTTTTTGGCTTTTCCTGTTGGGCAAGCTGAAAAAGTAAGGCACCAATAAAAGCATCGCCCGCACCTGTAGAGTCAACCGATTTTATGGGAATACTTTCCACAATAAATTGCTCCATGCCATCGTTCACTAGCGTTCCTTTTTTGCCTAGAGTAAGGGTAATAGTTCCTGCACCCAACATCTGAAGCTCTTCTAAGGCACTTTCCAAATTACTCTGCCCACTTATTAGTAAAGCTTCTTCTTCGCTTACTTTCAGCAAATCTGCATAGGGTAAGCATTGCTTGCATTGCGCTACAAAATCGGCTTCTTTGCCTTTCCATAAATCGGTTCTAAAATTAGGGTCGAACGAAATAAAAACATTTCTTGCTTTCGCCATCTCCAGCAGTTTCAAATACGTATCGGTAAGTTCGCCTCCTAGTAAGCCCGTTGCCGACCCCATGTGCAATATTTTTACGATTGATAGTTTTTCTATTGGCAAATCGTTGATAGATAAATACGCATCGGCACCTCTGTTGAAA
>CAZFQW010000120.1:0-8385 GCA_964521225.1 uncultured Roseobacteraceae bacterium | reverse complement strand
GACCCATCTTTTGGGCTCAAAAATAAGTTATATTTAATTCTGAACAAGTACTTATGCTTTAATCTATCCAATCCTAATAGCTTCTCCCAAAAAGCGTGGTTTTGTGTTAAGTACATATAAATCAATAAAAGTCTTTACTCTAGCAAATACCTCTCTTACCGACATTTTCATGCTATTGTTTTTTACATCTTGTGCATCGTAACCAATGGCATTAATGCCCATCATACGAGAAATGAAGATGGCTCTTTTGTTGTGAAACCCTTGGGAAATGACTGTAAAGCTCGATTGCCCAAAAATTTCCTTGCATCTAATCACAGAGTCAAATGTTCTGAAACCGGCAAAATCCATGTAGATTGCTTCTTTGGGGATTCCTTTTTCTATTAAAGATTTTTTCATGTCGAGTGGTTCATTATAGTACTTAGAGCCATTATCGCCACTTACTAAAATGTACTTTACTTTGCCTGCTTTATATAATTGAGTAGCAGCATCTATTCTATTGTAGAAATAGGGGTTAGGGTTTCCGTTCTGTAATCGCTTGCTAGTTCCTAAAACTAATCCCACATGGTTATCGGGGATTTTCTGAACTTCCTGGAATGTATAATCATCAGAATAATTTTCGACTTTCCAGTTGCAAGCTAGAATTGCAAGCAACAAGCTTAAAGAAGGAATAAGTACGATAGCTTTTGTTTTCCTACTCACAAATTTGTGTAAGGTTTTCACGGACTAATTGGTTTGGTAAATATGGTAAATGTTAAAGTACTAAGCACAGCTAGTAAGCTATTTAGCTGTGGTAGTTGTGTGAGTTATTGTAAGCGATATTATCGAATGATGATTATTTACAATTGTTTGCAAATATCATGCAATAGTATAATACTTGAAAATACTTAACATTTTCCCTAATAGATAAATCAAAGAACTAAGTTCCATTTTTTTGAAATATCCCGCAGAAAAGGTGGTATTTTGGAAATAGCGCCTTATAATATTTTGTTTGTGCTTAGTTGGTAATCGTTTCTGAATTGTATGGAATGGCTCGTAAAAAGGACATGAAAAAAGCCATCACCTTTCAAGGTGTTGGCTTTTTTAAGAAGAGGATTCTGTCTTTTATACTTTTTTGAAACCAACATTCATAGCTTCGAAATTCTCTTTAATAGCTTCGATATTTTTTGAGCTATTTAAAGCCAAGACAATTTTTGAATTACCTTTAAGCAGTATAGTAGCTGTAACTCTGCCCAATTGAATTTCTTGAGTATCTGAGAGTAGTATTTTTTGGGAAACACTGCCTTCTTGTTCTACGATGATAGCATTTTCTGAAAATTAAATGTTTTTTTCTTTCACCATTTTAATGATATTTAGCCCCCATAGTATATGGTAGATTCCAAAAAAAGACATCCCAACTGAAGGCCAGCTCCCTGGGAAAGTATCTAATTTTAAATTACCCCTCATGTATATATATATTAGCTCCTGTAAGGGCTAGTACAAGTATCCCAAGGGAAATAGAAAGCCACTTCCTCCCACCCGATTTCATGGGATTGTTCGATAAAATGATTTTTTTTGAAGTCATGACAAATAAGTTTGTTCGTCCAGCTTTACGAACCTGCTTTTCAAGGGTTATTATAAGGATACTAGCTCAATTCTGCCAAATACTTATAGAAAAACGGAATCGTTTCAATGCCTTTCATATAGTTGAAAATTCCAAAATGCTCGTTAGGCGAATGGATTGCATCGGTATCGAGTCCAAAGCCCATCATGATAGAATCTAGCCCAAGCTCTTTTTTAAACATCGGTACTATCGGGATACTGCCACCGGCACGCATTGGAATGGGTTCTTTCCCAAAAGTAGTTTCGTAGGCTTTGCTTGCCGCCTTGTAAAAAACAGAATCTGTAGGAATTACAACAGGTTCTCCACCGTGATGCGGAGTAACTTTTACAGTTACGCCCTCTGGCGCAATGCTCTCAAAGTGTTTGGTAAATAACTTCGTAATTTCATCTGACGACTGATGTGGCACCAACCTCATTGAAATTTTAGCATTAGCTTTTGATGGAATGACTGTTTTTGCACCTTCATCGGTATAACCACCCCAAATTCCGTTTACATCTAAAGTCGGGCGTATCGTTACTCGCTCTGTTGTAGAATAGCCTACTTCGCCAACCGATGCAGGGATTCCAATACTAGTTTTAAATTTTTGCTCTACGAAGGGCGCTTTTGCCATTGCAGCACGCTCCTCTTGGCTTACTTCAACTACCTTATCATAAAAACCAGGAATGGTAATACGATTATTTTCATCGGTTAAAGAAGCTATCATTTTAGTAAGGATATTGATAGGATTCGCTACACCGCCACCATATAACCCCGAGTGTAAATCTCTATTAGGCCCTGTAATTTCTACTTCCATGTAGCTCAATCCTCTTAAGCCAACTGTTACGGAAGGAGTGTCGTTGGCAATCATACTTGTATCCGATATTAAAATAACATCAGCTTTTAACCTTTCTTTGTTCTCTTTTACAAAGGTTTGAAGATGTTCAGAACCTATTTCCTCTTCGCCTTCAATCATAAACTTTACATTGCAATACAAAGAGTTAGTGTTCATCATTGTTTCAAACGCTTTCACGTGCATATACATCTGCCCTTTATCGTCGCATGCACCACGGGCATAAATTTTCCCATCTTTAATTACAGGCTCAAAAGGAGGGGAGTTCCATAGTGCCAAAGGGTCGGCAGGCTGTACATCGTAATGTCCGTAAACTAATACGGTTGGTTTTGAAGGGTCTACCAGTTTTTCTCCGTATACAATGGGAAAACCTTTTGTTTTACAGACCTCAACGTTATCTGCTCCAGCTTCTATTAATCGCTCTTTTATCGCTTTAGCTGTTCGGAGTACATCCTCTTTATATTTACTATCGGTACTTACAGAAGGAATTTTTAATAAATCTGTAAGTTCTGTTACAAATCTATCCTGATTTTTTTCAATATAATCTTTCATCTGTGTTATTATTCTTTGGTTTAGAAAGCATGTTGGTGTTTCAAGTGCTATTGCGTGTATAATAATTTCTTAAAGTTATTGTATTCTAGGCCTCTTTACAAACAAAAAAAGACCACTTTGTGAGGTGGTCTTTTTTATCGTGAAATATTGAGATGTTTATGGCATTGTACGGTAGATATAGTCCCATAATGGAGACGAAACGCCAAAAGCTCTATCATTATGTTTGTAATGGTGAATTCCGTGATGTACCCAAAGTACTTTCAAGAAATTTGCCGGTGGCCTAAATGCATGAACCGCATAATGAACACCTAAATAAGCTGCATATCCTACTAAAAAACCCGGCAAGAAACCAAATACATAGTTTCCCATAACTAGCTTAAATAAACCAAATAATAAAATGGTTAGCACAATACTTACCAATGGAGGCATTGCTAAACGCATTTTATCTTTAGGATATTCGTGATGCACACCATGAAATTTATATTGGATATTTTTCTTGAATGTGGTATTCGTAATCATGTGAAATAAATGACGGTGCGCCATGTATTCAATCCAAGAAAACGTGAGTAACCCAATTACAAAAGTTACGATTACTTGTAAGCTCGTGATGTACTCATTGTTGATTCCGTAATAAACAACTCCTCCTGCAATGCCAAAGAATAGTGTAAGCGGAATGGAGATATGAGTACGTGTTAATCTTTCTAGAAAAGGGTTGTCAAAAATCTGTTTTTGCCCATTGTTTTTGGGTTTTGCTTGCGTAATTTGTTCTGCCATATGATGTGTTTTTATAAAACCTTATCTTTTCAAAAATTAAATTACCAGATAATTATACAAAATGAGAATGTGAAAAGTTCAATTTTATAACCTGATAACGCTCAATTAGTTTTGTGCTGCTAAGTTAATAACTAAGAGAATATAAGTCATGAGAAATAATTGAAATATTGCTTAAAACCTATTTTATAATGTGTATTTAATAAAATATTATTGTGTAAACTGATTTGCCTTATTACGCTAACCAATTTATGAATTTAACTACAACAATAGATTTAAGGAGCGATACTGTTACAAAGCCTAGCCTAGCGATGCTCGAAGCGATGATGAGCGCCGAAGTCGCCGACGATGTTTTAGAACATGATCCAACTGTAAAAGCATTAGAAGATAGAGCTTCCGAAATGTTTGGAATGGAGGCCGCGTTATACTGCCCTTCCGGAACAATGACCAACCAAATTGCTCTGCGGATACAAACACAGCCTCAAGACCAAATAATATGCGATCAACTGTCGCATATTTATTTATACGAGGGCGGAGGCCCCGCCTATAATTCTATGGTTTCGCTCAGGTTGGTGCAGGGCGACAGAGGAAGAATTACCGCCGGACAAGTAGAGGCAAATATTAACCCCGATGACCCCCATTTTCCTATCACTCGCTTAGTTTCTTTAGAAAATACCGCCAATAAAGCAGGGGGAAGTTATTACGATTTAGCGCAAATTAAAGCAATCAGAGAGGTGTGTAACAAACACGGGCTTTCATTACATTTAGATGGAGCGCGCTTGTTTAACGCACTGGTGGAAACAGGAGAAGACCCCAAAGAATATGGGGAATTATTCGATACCATTTCCATCTGTTTATCCAAAGGTTTAGGTGCTCCTGTGGGTTCTTTGCTTTTAAGTTCTCATCAAAACCATAAAAAAGCACGACGGGTGCGTAAGGTATTGGGCGGAGCCATGAGACAATCGGGGTTTTTAGCTGCTGCGGGGCTTTACGCTTTAGAGCACAATATTGAAAGGCTAAAAGAAGATCATCAACGAGCAAAAAAGATTAGTAGTTGGCTAGAAAGGAAAGACTATGTAGAAGAAGTACTACCTGTTTCCACAAACATTATTGTATTCAAGTTAACAAAACCACACACTTCTGCCGATTTTCTTGAAAAGCTTAAAGCAGTTGGCGTTTTAGCGGTTCCTTTTGGCCCCCATTTGGTGCGATTCACTTTGCATCTTAACGTAACAGAAACAATGGTGAACGAATTACCTGAGCGTTTAAACCAACTCGCCATTTGAGGAGATAGATTATTATAAAAAATTGATTACCAATATACTATTAATATGTATCAGGGGTTATAATCTTCTTTTTTTACAGGCTCACATACTTCGTAAAGTTTGGGATTGCCTAATAGAAGTAAATCGTTGAGGGTTTTCATTATTTAGGCAAATATTTTTTCGGGATAGGATTTTCGGGGCTTTCCTGTGCCCAATAGATATTGATAATCCACCAGCGGTTTCCATCATTTAACAATTGAATACTATTAATTCCTCTGGCAAAAGGCGCTTTATCTTTTTCGCTTTTGTAAGATTCGTAGGTACTGAAAAGATGGGTTATCATCCCGAAAGAACTTTCTTCTCGGTAGATTTCCTTTTCGAAAAAACCATTTTCAACCAACCATTTTCCCGACGACTCTATATAGCCTTCTGTGGTAAGATACCTCGCTCCAGCATCTCCATGCCTTGTTTTACCTGTGGGAATTAATTTAGCCTCTTCATGAAACAAGTATTTAAATAAATCCCAATCTCTAGCTTCTCCCTTTTCACCTGAAATTACGTTGTACAAAGTTTCGATAGTGCTATCAATGGTTTTTACTTTTTCGAGGTATTGGTCATTTCCTTGCGAAAATCCATTAATAGTACACAGAAAATAAATAATGGGAATAACAAGTAGTTTTTTCATATCTGTTTTATTTTAATTTATTAGAATTATATTTTTTCTCATTTAATAAAATAGCTTCTTGAAGTACCTCTATAACGCCCTTTGAATTTATTTTTTCAATTTCATTAGATAAAAAATGAATGTGGCGTACTTGTTTCCCATTTCCTTGCAGCAAACCTTGTTCGTTTGATTCAGCAACATATCGACCGCAGTACTTTCTATCATAGAGGTGTTATTTTTCTCGTTTTTATTTAAGATAAAGGCAGTTGACTAATTATCAATTTCAGCCTTGTTTTTTAATTGAAATAGCCACTTCCCCATCCCTGTTTCATTTGTAAACCATGCTAACAAAAAGCTCCTAAGCATCCAAAGCCGCGATTTTATGCTGAAACCATAATATTTCTCATAAACTTCCCTTGTTTCTTTTAAGCTATTTTTAAACTGATTGCTGCTAATGCCTCCGGGGGTAAAAACAGTGATAGGCTTATCCAAAAAATGAAATTTTTCTTTTGCAATTCTGACAATAAAATCGTAGTCCATTGCCATTTTTAGGGAAAGATTAAATAAGCCATAGCGGTCGTACATTATTTTTTTTACAAAAAACGTCTGATGCCCCAATTGTCGCATTCCTCGATATAGAAGCTTTGGGTCGAAGGGTTTTCCGCTCATTACCCAGGCACCACCTCTAAACTGAGCATACTTACCATGAAGCCACTGCAAATGTTCATCGTCTTTAAAAGCTTGAATGGCATTTTTGATAGCATTTTCATCAAAGTAATAGTCTCCGGAATTCAGCAAGTGTACAATTTTGCAAGTAGCATTTGTAATGCCTTTATTAAAGGCGTCGCTAATACCTTTATCGGGTTCACAAATCCATTTTCGGTAAGGGGGCTGAGGCGTATTTTCAAGAAAATCTTGAATTTCTGTACGGGTAGAGCCATCAATAATCAGGTGTTCTTCGGGGAGCATTAACTGCTTATCCACCGATTGTATGGTTGTTTTCAATTCTTCCAAATTATTAAAACATACCGTTACTACAGAGAGCATATTACTCATTAATAGATAGAAAAATTTAGAAGTTGATAATTAGACGCAAACCCTAAAATCAGACAATTAAAATTAGATTTTATAAAATATTGAGTAGGTATTTTAATAAAAAAACTGATAATCGACATATCAACTCAAAATTAAAAACTATCAAAAAGTCAAATACCCTCCCAAAGCTAACAATCTGTCCGTGAAACAAACCACAGAAGAACTACAAGAAGAGGCAAAAATTATTCAACGTGCCAAGCAAGATCCGGAGGTCTTTGGGCTTATTTACGAGAAGTACTATAAGCCTGTATTCCTGTTTATTAACCGAAGAACAGGCGACTCAGAGGCTACTGCCGATATTACTTCGCAGGTTTTTTTAAAGGCAATGCTTAGCGTACAGCAATGGCAATTTAAAGGTTTACCATTTTCTGCTTGGCTTTTTAGAATTGCCACCAATCAGGTGAATGAATATTACCGAAATATCAGCACAAAAAGAACGGTAAGTTTGCGGATAGAACACGCCTCGTTACTTTTAGATGATATTGAGGTGGATGCTGGAATAGACCCTATTGATTTAATTCCAAAATTGATAAACCAACTAGAAGAAGATGAGATAGAATTGATTGAATTACGTTATTTCGAGCAACGTTCTTTTAAAGAAGTAGCGTTTATATTGAATATTACAGAGGGAAATGCGAAAGTTCGAGTTCACAGGGTACTGAAAAAATTGAAAAAATATGTCTCGTAATAAATACAATATTAAAATAGATGACTCCGAGCCAAAGGATTTGGAAATAGACAAGTACCGCAATTTTGATAGGGTTCTTTCTCAATACAAAAGAAACAGAAAGAAACGCAAGCCTTTACACGAGGTAATTTACAAGCTCTACCGATACATCCCTGTAATTATCGTCTTGATTTTATCCTTCTTAATGTTTGCCGCTTATTTGCTGTTTGTAGGATAGTTTAATTTTTTAAAAAAATCTCCCCATTAAGGCTAGTTTTAGCACTCTTAACAATAGTAACCCCAAAGGAATTTTTGAGGATAGTATCTTTACGGAGTTTGAAAATTAAAATCAATATAACTATGCTTAAAAAATATGTATTTCAGAGTTTTGCCCTATTGGTGTTGCTATTTTCTTATTCAGGCAGTTTTGCCCAAGAATCATTTGACACCAACCAGCCGCTGTTCCAGCAAATGATGGAGTTTAGAGGAACTCCCTATCGCTCAGCCTCTGGAGCACCGGGGAAAGAATATTGGCAAAATAGGGCTGATTACGAAATAGCCGTTGCCTTAGATGAAGAAAACCATGCCCTAGAAGGTACTGTAACTATTAAATACACCAATAATAGCCCCGACAATCTAGAATTCTTGTGGTTACAGCTCGACCAAAATAAATTCACAGAACATTCGCGTGGCACGGCAGTTCAGCCATACAACGGTGGCCGATGGATTGGCGCTACTGATGGAGGGTACGATTTAAGCTCAGTTCAAGTCTCAAAAGAAGTACGAAAAGGTCGAAGCGAGAATTATACACCGAAGTATTTTGTGAACGATACTCGCCTTCAAGTAATGTTAAGTGAACCTTTAAAAGCAGAAGGAGGGAAAACAACCATTCAAATTGGATTCAAATTTAAAATTCCGGAGTACGGTGCCGACCGCATGGGT
>CAZFQW010000119.1:0-8401 GCA_964521225.1 uncultured Roseobacteraceae bacterium | reverse complement strand
TTGAATCTACCGCTTCTACCTTAGATGAAATTATTGCAGAAGTAGCAGCTACCCGCCAAACAGAAAGAGGTGGCCGTGCAGATGATAAACGCTCAGAAACCGCTATGGAGGACAGAAAGAAGTTGGGATATTTTTAGCAGGCGAATCAGGAGTTTAAAAAAAATATTGCACCCAAAAACAACTGAGCAAAAATATGTTTTTTGTCATCTTGACTGTTCTTTAATGTTGTTGGTGTTTAAGCGCAGCGACACCAACAACTTACATTGCCTCCAATTACAACATGCCCCTACACGCGAGATATTATATGAGCATCGCAGACCCGCATTTTTTACGGCTACCATTTTAGAATAGAAAAAACGACTCGCTAACAAAAGCTAAAAAACATTTGGGAGCTGTGCGTTATGGAGAGCCTGTAACACTTTGCAAACCGATTCAAGTAAAGAAAGCTGGGTGCAGCTAATCCCAAATGTTTTTTAGCAAGGCGGTTTCTTGTGGAAAAAAGGCGAATAACAGTTTATGGCTTTGTAACTATGCCTAATCGTATTCATATTATCTGGTTAATCTTACCTCCATTTAAAAGGGAAGAAATTCAAAGAGATTTTTTGAAATACATAGCACATAATATAAAGAAAGAGTTGAAGGCTAATCACCAGAAGTATTAACCCACTTTAAGGTTGAGGCTAAAGAAAGGGCGTATCAGTTTTGGCAGCGAAGCCCCCAATCTATTTATTGCGATACTGATGGTATTTTTGAATAAAAACTAGATTATATCCATGAAAATCCTCTAAGGGGGAAATGGGATTTAGCCAATTCACCACAAGAATACTTTTACTCTTCTGCTAAATTTTACTACGAAAACATAAACGATTTTGGGTTTATTACCAATTCCCAAATTGAATGACAGGTTGTTGGTATCGCTGCGCTTAAACACCAACAACAGCTTTAAGAGTGTGTCTTAACTTCTTGAAAGGCAGCACTTAACTGAGTAGGGTTATTACCATCAGTCATAGATTTATTGATAGTAATAACCCTTAAAAAAAATCAACTCAACCTGGCACATTCCAAATAAACTCCCCTTTTTCTTTGAATGCTACAAATTGTTGAATGCTTTGTTCCGATTTGTTGATGACCGCTTCGTGCGTGTTAAAAGCATTGTGCGGCGTGAAAATCACATTGTGTTTCCCTGCCATATTGATAAGCGATTGCAGCTCTGGATTTTCGGGGAAATGTTTTTTGCGCAGTGCTACTGCCAGTTCTTTTTCGTTATTATAAACATCGAGTCCAACGCCTCCTAAATGTCCTTCTTCTAACAATCGCAATAAATCGGTTGCGGGAGACTGCTCGCCACGAGATACATTCACCAATATAACTCCGCGTTTGGCTTTCTTCAATAAATCGTAATTTAGTAGACCGTGGTTTTCTGGTGTCAGGTTCATTGCGCAAACGATAATATCGGCTTGGCTTACCCCTTCCACTAAACCTACGTAGTGTTCTTCGGAGTATTTAGAGGTATTAATATCGTAGCAAAGTACATTCATTTCAAGTCCTTTCCCTATTTTCACAACCTCTGAACCGATGTTTCCGACGCCTACCACCAAGAGTGTTTTCTTGTAAGTTTCAGAACCGGTTAAACCATCTCTATGAAAATTTGAAAATTGAGTGAGTTGCAATTTTAAATTTCGTTGCAAAGAAAGCCACATTAAAAGTGCTTGCTCTGCTACGGAACGGTTGCAGTAAAGCGGTAAATAGCCACAAGGTAAATTAGGCATATTGGCTTTTTTGCGATATGCCTTTATGTGGTCGTAGCCAGTACTCCGCGTGATAATGCCTTTGAGTTTACCCGCCCAAGCTAGGGGTAACTCAGATTGTGTTCTTATGCTGATAATGGGTGCTGGTGGTTCTTCTGAAATGCCAAGTTCTTGTGGTGTTTTCCATGTGAAACCTGCACTCACTTTTTGGGGTAAAAAGCTTTTTAGTGCCTCTTGCTCTTCCTCGAAGGCTTCAAAGAAAAAAATATCAATTGTAGATACCATTTTTTATTCGCTTTTTTTTTATAAAATAAGGTCTGTCTCACGACCTAGGGTATATACACAAATAGCTCAAGAGCGTCATTCCGCTGCCACGGTGGCCAAAAATTCTGTAGCTGAGCAAAGAATTATCGCCCGGCGACCCGGTTGGAATCTGTCTGTTCGAGATAGAGTGCTTTTAATTAACAGATACTGAATAACTTCTCGCTGCGCTATGAAGTTTTCAGTATGACGGCATTGAAAAAAGATGTGTATATACACTAAATCTCCTGAAAGACCTTGATGTATTCCAATTTTAATAAGAGTATCAAATCATAACTACCTTTTCTTTTTGCGTTTTGATTTCCCTCCAAATCGTCCTCCTTTCCCCTGCATTTTATTCATTTGCTTCATCATCTTACGCATTTCTTCAAACTGTTTTAACAAGCCGTTGATTTGCTGTACCGATGTGCCACTACCCGCTGCAATACGCTGTTTTCTACTTGCATTCAAAATACTAGGTTCTTCTCTTTCTTTAGGAGTCATCGAGAAAATCATGGCTTCTAATGGTTTGAAGGCATCATCGTCAATTTCTTGGTCTTTCAACATTTTGCCCATGCCAGGTACCATGGCTATCAAATCTTTGAAATTCCCCATCTTTTTAATCTGCTGTACTTGAGAAAGCAAATCGTTGAGGTCAAACTGATTTTTAATGAGTTTTTTATTGAGGCGTTCCGCTTCTTTCTCGTCAAAAACTTGCTGTGCCTTTTCAACTAATGAAAGTACATCACCCATACCCAAAATTCTGTTTGCCATCCTATCGGGATAGAAAATATCGAGGGTTTCGGGCTTTTCGCCTGTACTGATAAATTTGATGGGTTTTTCAACTACAGAACGGATGGAAAGTGCTGCCCCTCCACGAGTATCGCCATCGAGTTTTGTGAGGACAACCCCATCGAAATCTAATCTTTCATTAAAGGTTTTTGCAGTATTGACGGCATCTTGTCCCGTCATTGAGTCTACTACAAAAAGTGTTTCCGAAGGTTGAACCGATGCTTTAATTTCAGCGATTTCGCGCATCATCTCTTCGTCAACGGCTAAACGGCCTGCTGTATCGACTACTACAATACTTTTCCCATTTTTCTTCGCATATTCAATAGCATTTTTAGCAATCTGAACGGCATCTTTATTTTCTCGCTCAGCGTAAACATCAACCCCAATTTGCTCTCCTAAAGTATGCAGTTGATCAATTGCAGCAGGGCGGTAAATATCGCAGGCAGCCATAAGTACTTGCTGCCCTTTCTTTTTGAGCATGAAACCGAGTTTTGAGGTAAATGTAGTTTTACCCGAACCTTGCAAACCGGCAATAAGCACTACCGCAGGGCTACCCTGTGGTTTAAACTCGGCAACTGCCCCACCCATTAAGGCAGTTAACTTTTCACTTACAATTTTGATAAAAAGCTGCCCAGGTTCTACGGAAATTAGAATTTTTCTTCCAAGTGCTTCCTCCCGAATCTCATCGGTGATTTGTTTGGCAACCTCAAAGTTAACATCGGCATCGAGTAGCGCTCTTCTTACTTCTTTAACCGTTTGGGCTACATTTATTTCTGTAATTCTGCCTTTACCTTTTAGGGTTCTAACGGCTGAATCCAGCTTCTGACTCAAGTTTTCGAACATCGTAATTACTTAGTTATGGGTTTTAAGTGCCGC
The DNA here is from genome assembly GCA_964521225.1 of uncultured Roseobacteraceae bacterium. Lineage (GTDB taxonomy): Bacteria > Bacteroidota > Bacteroidia > Cytophagales > Flammeovirgaceae > CAYUJH01. Next base: position 4,685 of record CAZFQW010000119.1, on the reverse strand, counting down.
CTTGGCAGCGGATTAGTTTTTAGCAAATCTAACTTGGCTGAGAAGAAAATTAACTCAACACTCATAACTAAAAACTTAATACTAAATCAAGGTTGCGAAATTAAGATTTATGAAGAAGAATTCACAATAAGAATTTGTAGCGTCTAAAAACGAATCTATTTTAAAATCGTACGTTTGCACCTTTGCTCAATAAAACCTATTCCAAGAAATGAAATTTCTGAGCCCCGGCGTGCGGTACATGCTTATTGCATCATTGGTATTTTCTATCATGAATGTTTGTGTGAAGATGGTATCTCATATTCCGGCGATTGAGGTGGTATTCTTCCGTGCATTAATTTCGCTCATTATAAGTTACTGGATTTTGCGGAAGCGAAAAGTATCGGTTTGGGGAAATAATAAGAAAGTTTTGATTTTAAGGGGAGTCGTTGGTTCTATATCCTTAGTGATGCTTTTCTCTACCTTTCAGAATATGCCGTTGGCGAGTGCAGTGCTTTTGCATTACCTCTCTCCTATTTTCACTGCGGTTCTTGCTTTACTTGTTTTGAAGGAAAAAATTTACAAAGTACAGTTCTTCTTTTTTGCTGTATGTTTTGCTGGAATTTTCATGATTAAAGGGTTTGATTCTCGGGTAGAAACGCTCTATTTCTTGTTGGGAATTGGAGCCGCCTTTTTAGCGGCTTGTGCCTATACGTCTATTCGAGTTTTAAAAGACAGCGAAGACCCTTTGGTTATCGTTTTTTATTTCCCGCTTGTAGCATTGCCTTTTGCGGGCATTCTCTCTATTTTCTATTGGGAAATGCCGCAAGGATGGGATTGGCTCTGGTTACTTTCCATTGGTATACTCACTCAAATAGCACAGGTATTTTTAACCAAAGCCTACCAAGCTGAGGCTGCTGCAAGCGTGGCAAGTATAAATTATATCGGAATTATTTATGCCTTACTCTTTGGATTTTTCATTTTTGAAGAGCTTTACCCCTTTCAGACTTTCTTTGGGATGTTACTCGTAGTAATTGGCGTGGTGCTCAATGTAACTTTTAAAAAAATTAAGTGGATGCCTAAGGGTTGAGGTGTTAGTAACTCAACTCTTTTACCAAGTTCCTAACCATTTCAACCCCTTGGTTCAATTGATTGATGGCAACAAACTCATTGGCACGGTGAGCTTGGGCAATATCGCCCGGACCACAGATGATGGATTCGAAGCCCCCTTCGGCAAACTGCCCTGCTTCTGCGGCATAAGAAACGGCATCTATTTCATCGGCATTGGCAATTTTCTTCAGAATATTCACAATTTTCGCATCTTTCGCAGTATCGAGCGCAGGTACTGAAGGATGCTGTTTTTCTGTTTTGATAGCAAATTCTGGAAACGTTCTTCTAAGTACCGCTTCTCTTTCACTACAATACACTTCAAACTCAGTATAAATTGCATTGGCGTTGTCTTGGGGGATGGTACGAACATCCCAATGGAAACTACAATTGTCGGCAATTACATTCGGTGCTACTCCTCCTTTTATAGTTCCAACATGCAAAGAAGTATGTGGCGGCGGGGAGAAACGGTCGTCGATATGCCCGGCTTCAATTAAGCCATTCATTTTCTCTTCTAACCAAAGGCCAGAAAGAATAAAGCCGCCATCAACTTCAGGGCCAACTCTGCAATGGATAGATTCCTTAGTGCCTTCTGCATTGGGCACGGTTTGGTAACTCACTCCATGCTGGGTTAAGAACGCTTTGGTACAATTAGTAATCGATAAGTTACTTTCTCCGCCTAAACTGAAAAAGAAACGAGGTCTTTTAAGATTTTCTGTACGTCTGGCATATTAAATTTTCGTATTGAGTTTTACTACTTGCATTTACCAAGTATCGATCAAAGAAATTTGGGCATTCAAACTATTAAGCTAAAAAAAGAAATCTTAGCTTAACATATAATGAGGTTGTATTTATTATTTTTGCAACATTCATCAACAAATATTTAAACAATGAAAAAAATCCAACTTCTATTACCCCTATTATTATTACTTCCTCTATTTGGAATGGCGCAAAATACCTCAATTGGTTTAAGAGGCGGACTAACCATTTTCAACTTTACTGGAAAAGATGCTAGTGATGATAGTAAATCGCTCGCTGGGATTAATGGTGGCGCATTTTTCACGTACAGTGTAAACCGTAACTGGGGCTTAACTGGCGAAATTAACTACATGGCAAAAGGTACTAAATCTTCAAATGATATTAATACGCGTGTTGCTTACTTAGAAATCCCCATTTATGTAAGTTACTTTTTTGAAGGAGATAAATTGAGACCCAAGCTTTTTGCAGGCGGTACTTACGGTAGTTTAATGACTGCTAAAGTAGAAGATACTGATGTAAAAGATAGTTTTGAGTCGAGCGAACTTGGTGCAGTATTCGGCGCAGGTTTTCACTACCGTTTTACGGGAGAAAACTGGCTCATTATTGATGCTCGCTACGGCCTTGGGCTTACAGACATCACTAAAAACGGGAATCAAACAATTAACAATGGAGGCTTCAGCATTAATGTAGGTGTTAGCTTCCCCTTAGGAAACTACTAATTTAAAAGTTTAAACTTTCAAGAATTATGATTAAGAAATTATTTATATATCTGTTTGTAGCAAGTCTATTTGTGCAAGTTGGTTGCCAAGCAAGTAAAACGGCTAAAGGTGGTATTATTGGCGCAGCAACTGGTGCCGCTGCTGGTGGCCTTATTGGGAAAAAAAGTGGTAATACTGTTACTGGAGCTATCTTAGGGGCTGCGGTAGGCGGTGTAGCTGGTGCCGCTATTGGCCGCTACATGGACCGACAAAGTACTAAGCTCGAAAGAGAATTGGGCAAAAATGCAACGATAGAAAGAGTGGGTGAAGGAATTCATATTACTTTCGACTCAGGAATTTTATTTGATGTGAACAAAGCAGATCTAAAAGGAGTTGCCAAAGAAAACCTTACTAAGCTAGCCACCACCCTTAAAGAATACCCCGATACCATTGTGCTTATTGAAGGACATACCGATAGCTCTGGCTCTGACGAACTTAACCAAGCGCTTTCTGAAAGAAGAGCAGGTTCTGTAAGTAGTTACCTACAAGGAAATAGTATCCCAACAAGCAGACTTCAAACTAAAGGTTACGGCGAAAGTCAGCCAATTGCTTCTAACGAAACAGCAACTGGAAAACAGCAGAATCGCAGGGTTGAATTGGCAATTTATGCGAATGAAGAGTTAAAGAAAAAAGCAAAAGAAGGGAAGATTTAGTGATAAGTAGTACGTCATTTTTTAAATTATGAGAATGTAATGCCTTGTTTTAGTATTGTTTTAGTATATAATGGTTAGTGGCTGTATACGCCCGCTTGATTGCTAGATAACCAAGTAAAATCATAAATCAGCTCTAGACAAGGCATTCTTTTTTCAATTAAAAAACTTTAAAAAGTCAGTTTTAAACCCTTAATTGTTAATATTGCAGATTCAAAATGTTAGTGCTTAAACAAAGCATCAATTTCAAGTAATACAGGCATATCAAAATATGGAAACAACAGTTGCTCAGAAACTAGAAGCATTAATGAAGCTTCAACAAATCGATTCTCAACTGGACGAAATCAGAAAAGTTAGAGGAGACTTACCCGAAGAAGTTCAAGATTTAGAGGATGAAATTGTAGGGTATGAAACAAGAATAGAAAAGTTCAGAGCAGAACTTGCCACTTTTGAGGGCACTATTAATACCAAAAAAAATTCAATCCAAGAGTCGAAGAAGCTAATTGCTCGATACGAAGAGCAGCAATTAAATGTCCGTAATAACAGAGAGTATGATGCTATTACGAAAGAAATGGAGCTACAAGATTTAGAGATTCAGATTTCTAACAAGAAAATTAAAGAAGCGCAAGAATTAATAGATGCTAAGCAAGCCCAAATCGACGAAACAAATCATACTTTAGAAGAGAGAACAAAAGATTTAGATAACAAGAAAAAGGAGCTAGAAGTTATCATTTCTGAAACTGAAGCGGAAGAAGAAAAGCTAGGCAGATCTCGTGACAGAGCATCTAAGGGCATAGAAGATAGATTATTGAAATCTTATAACAAGATTCGTTCAAATGCTCGAAATGGCTTAGCTGTTGTTTCTGTAAAGCGTTTGGCTTGTGGTGGTTGTTTTAATATGGTACCCCCTCAGCGCCAAGTTGATATTAAAGACAAAAAGAAAATTATAGTTTGCGAGCACTGTGGGAGAATTTTAGCAGGTGTAGAAGATGTGGTAGAAGTTGAAGCTCCGAAAAAAAGAAAAACAACTAGAAAAAAGAAAGTAACTCAAAAAGTAGAAGCAGAGAATAATTAGTTGGTTGGCATTGCCAATGCTATCGCTCGTTCTTCTCTAATTTTAGAGAAAGATAAAAACCAGTTGGGAGTACAATCAAACTCCCAAATATGAACAGGAATAAGCCCGTCGGTTGCTAACGATTGCAGCAGGCGGGTTTCGTCTTTTGGGCTTCTTGAAAAGAAAAAGGGGTTTCGAAATTCGCCATTTTCGATTTGATTATACTTTTTATCGTTTTCTGCTATTAGCACTTCTAACTCCTTTGCCCTATGAGTGAGGTAATCTAAAAATTGTAAATCGAAGGGATTTACAGATTGTCTTTCGTTTGGGGATTTTCGGACCCACTTAGCCCAATCGAACCCAAACAGAAAATCGTGCATA
>CAZFQW010000118.1:0-8432 GCA_964521225.1 uncultured Roseobacteraceae bacterium | reverse complement strand
TCATCCCCGAAAGTTTGTGGTACATTCTAAAGTAATTCTGAAGCGTTACCGTTGCGTAAGTCTGCGTTGCATCTTCAATCTTAACATTCTCTTTTGCTTCTAACGCTTGGTGCAGTCCATCAGAATAACGGCGTCCTTCCATCACACGACCTGTCTGCTCATCTACAATTTTTACCTTATTATCTACAATGATATAATCAACATCTATCTCGAAAAGCGCATACGCTTTTAAAAGCTGATTTACCGTGTGTATTCTTTGGCTTTTTACGGTAAACTCTCTTGTTACTTCGTCAGATTTTTCAAGTTTTTCGGCATCAGTGAGGGTTTCATCGTGTTCAATTCGCCCGAGATTAATGCTGATATCAGGTAAAATGAAGAAACTTTTATCTTCTCCCGATTTCGTGATAGTGTCAATTCCTCTGTCGGTTAACTCCACCAAGTTATTCTTTTCATCAATTGTAAAAAGAAGCGGTTCATCCGCCACAGGCATTTGTTTTGAGTTATCTTGCAGGTAGAAATTTTCTGTTTTTTGAAGCTTCTGCTTAATGCCCGGCTCTCCCAAATACTTTATCAAAGGTTTATATTTAGGCAACCCTCTGTGCGCTCTGAACAGAGATAGGCCTCCTTCCTCGTCGTTGCCCTCTGCTATTTTGCGTTTTGCATCATTTAAAAAAGCCGAAACCATTTTTTTCTGCTCTTCATAAATTTTACTCACCCTTGGTTTCATTGGAGTAAACTCATGTTCATCGCCTCTAGGAATTGGTCCAGAAATAATGAGTGGGGTACGAGCATCATCAACCAATACAGAGTCAACCTCATCGACCATAGCGAAGTGGTGGCGTTTCTGTACTTGATCGTCTAATTCGCGCGCCATATTATCCCTTAAATAATCGAAGCCAAATTCATTGTTTGTACCGTAGGTAATATCGCAATCGTAAGCCGCCTTACGCGCATCGGAATGAGGGTCATATTTATCAATGCAATCGACGGTTAAGCCATGGAACTCCATTAAAGGGCTCATCCATTCAGCATCACGCTTGGCTAAGTAATCGTTCACGGTTACAATATGAACGCCTCTTTCTGCCAAAGCATTAAGGAAAGAAGGAAGCGTTGCGACTAATGTTTTACCTTCCCCTGTTGCCATTTCGGCAATTTTACCTTGGTGGAGCACGATTCCACCGATTAACTGCACATCGTAGTGGAGCATATCCCAAGTAATTTCGTTACCTGCGGCAAGCCATTTGTTCGACCAAATGGCCTTATCTCCTTCAATTTGTACATTAGATTTTTTCGCAGCTATTCGATCATCGTGTTCTGTGCGGGTAACCACAAGCTTTTCGTTTTCTTTGAGTCGGCGTGCCGTTTCTTTTACCACAGCGAATGCTCTTGGCAGCACTTGCATAAGCACAATTTCTAACTCTGTATTGCGCTTTTCTTCCAATTTATCAATTTGCTCGAAGGTAGCTTCTTTGTCGTTAAGAGGCATATTAGGCACATCGGCTACTTTTTGATGTAGACCTTTGATTTCATCATCAATTTCTTTAAGATGGCTGCGAATATCTTCCCTAATCTTCTGTGTTTCTCCTCTTAGCTCATCGTCTGAGATATGACTGTACTGAGCAGACACTTTATTGATTTCATCAACATACGGAGAAATCAGTTTTAAGTCTTTTTCGGACTTTGTGCCAAATACTTTGGCGGCTGTTTTAGCAAGAAAATCAAACATTTATATCTATTCTTTACAGTGAAGGTCTTTTCCTAATTAATTTGAGGCTGCAAATTTACAAATAAGAAGGGGGAAACCACCATGAATAATGAAGTTCTGTTACGAGCGGTTACCTAACCGCCAAATAAGTTTACAAATACACTTCCAATAAGCTTTACTGAAAGAATGTGATGCCATTGTGTCAGTAGCATCTTATTACTTGCGTAAATTTTAGTCTATTTGCTGTACGTAAAAGCAGATTCTTCCATCAAACCGTTCTATTGTTTAATAACTGTATCATCATCCCTATGTGCGGAATAGCAGGTTTTTTCTCGAAAAGTTATACTGAAGCATCGTTACAAAAAATGACGAATGCCTTGGCACACCGTGGTCCCAATGCCACTAACTATTTTTTAGATGCCGAAAAGGGAGTGGGTTTAGGACACCGCAGGTTAAGTATTATCGACTTGTCGGAGGCGGCAAATCAGCCGTTTTACTCGAATTGTGGTAGGTATGTAATGGTTTTTAATGGAGAAATTTACAACTACAGAGAACTCGCTGTAAAACTCCCTTTCCGGTTCAAAACTTCTTCGGATACGGAAGTATTGCTTCAGGCTTATGTTCATTTTGGAGACGATTTCGTAAACCATTTGAATGGAATGTTTGCCATAGCCATTTACGATACGCAAGCGAATGAGCTAAAACTGTTTCGGGATAGAATAGGCATAAAACCGATTTATTTTTACCGAAAAGGAAATGATTTTGCTTTTGCCTCGGAAACCAAAGCACTTTTGCAACTAGCGATTGACAAGGAAATTAACGTAGAGGCATTGAAAGATTACCTCTTTTTAGAATACATTCCTGCCTCAAAATCGATTTTTAAACACATTCAGAAGTTAGAGGCAGGGCACGCTCTTTCCCGCAAAAGCGATGGGAGTATTTCACTAGTTTCTTACTACAATTTGTTAGAAAAATTCAATAAAAAAGGAGAAATAAAGGTAGAGCAAGCGAAAAGTGAGTTTCAAGAAATTTTCTCTAAATCTGTTGCCTATCGCTCTATTAGCGATGTGCCTATTGGCGCATTTTTAAGTGGGGGAACCGATTCTTCTTTGGTTTGTGCTACGTTTCAAAAACAAAATGCGCAGCCTATTAACTCATTTAATATTGCTTTTAAAGAAGCCGATTACGACGAGTCGCCTTGGGCAAAAAAAGTAGCGGAACAACTAAAAACAAATCACCATGTCAGCGTATCTACGGCAAAAGATTCGCTTGAACTCATTAAGCAATTACCCAAGCATTACTGCGAGCCTTTCGCTTCTGTTTCTACTATTCCTACCTTACAGGTTTCGCAACATGCCCGGCAAGAGGTAACCGTCGCACTTTCGGGCGATGGGGGCGACGAGTTATTTATGGGATATGGTTACTATCATTGGTACAACCGGCTCGCTAAAGTACAAAAGCTAGGAGGGGGGCTGGGCAGAAAGCTTACTGCTGCTTTATTGAACTTTGGAAACCTTCGCCAACAAAGAGCGGCAAGGGTTTTCGATGCTCCCGACTTGGAAAAGATGTGGCTGCACGTTTGGTCGCAAGAGCAGTACATGTTTTCCGAAAAAGAAATAAGTAGTTTGTTGGGGGAAAACTATCGGCATGAAACACTTTTAGCAGATTGGCAAACCATTGAAAAACTTCCGCTATCACCATTTGAAAAAATATCGCTGTTCGATTTACGGCATTACCTCCCCAATAATCTCTTGCACAAAGTGGACATTGCCTCTATGGCACATGGGTTAGAAGTGCGCGTGCCGTTTCTCGACCACAATTTGGTAGAGTTTGCTATTAATTTGCCTCAGTCGTTAAAAATTCAAGAAGGGGAACAGAAATATTTGCTGAAAAAAGTATTGGAAAGTTATTTGCCCAAACCCCTCATCTACCGAAAAAAATGGGGCTTCCCCGCTCCTTTCGAGCATTGGCTGCAAGATGACTTAAAACCCTTAATTGCCTACTACCTCAACGAAGCCGTTTTGCAAAAGCAAGGAATTTTTAGCCCTGCGTTTGTTGCTCAATTGCTCAAAGAGTTTGTTAGCGGGAAAACGCATCATTTTAAAAGAGTGTGGGCGCTGCTGTACTTTCAGCTTTGGTATGAAGAGTATGTGGATGATTTGATTATTTAGTTGTATGCTCGGGTGAGATTATCTGATTAATCAACCCAACCATCCTCTCCGCTTGTACCTTTCGGCTAAATTGCTGATAGTTCTTCGCTTCATGCTGAAAAGGCTCTCCATTTTCCCAAGCTTTATAGTATTTTTCTAGGTAGCCACATACTTGTAGGGCATCCTCACAAAAAAGCCCCGTTTCGCATTGCTCCAAGATAGTCTGTTGCGGGCCGCTATCGGGCTGAACAAAAAGAATTTGCCTTTTCAGAAGCAGGTAATCAAATAGCTTTCCCGCTAAAGCTTTTACACTTTCATGCCCTAACAGGATAAATAAATGAGTATTTTGCATGAGTTGGTACAATTCTGTTTTCGAGAATTTTTCAGTAAAAATGAGATGCTCTATTATGTTCTTATTGGCAGCTTGTAACACCCGATTTTTCTGAGATTCGTTGAAATTCATCCCATAGAAAAATACTTTTAGTTTTAAATGAGGGCTTTGGTTTTTTAAAAGCCTCAAACCTTCTAAAAAGATTTCAATTGGCTGGTAAGGGTAAAGTGTTCCGGGGTAGGCTAGTTTCAAAAAGGCTTCCTCTGTTCCCGCATTTTCATTGTATTCTATTAAGTCGTCGTCGTATCCGTTATAAATAACTTCTATTCTTTTATCTACATGGAGTTTTTCCAATGCAGTTTTATAGTTAGGGGAAGCAGTAGTAATGAGTGCAACGTGTTGGAGGAGTTTTTTTTCGATGGAAGTAAACACCGATTTTAGCAAGAATTTTTCGATTCGGTTGTAATAAGCAATATGTTCAATGGTCGTCCAACCATCCCTATAATCGGCTACCCAAGGGATATTGTACTTGGCTGAAAGCAATGCTGCATGCCTGAAAAGGACGAAAGGCTCTCCCGAAGCGATAATTATATCGTACTGTTCTTTCCTGAGTTCTTCTTTTGCCATTGTGTAAATGGGGGCAAGTGAATCGAGCTGAAAGCTGTAATACTGCCCAACATTAATAATGAGCGATAAGATTTTACGAAGTGCAACAAATCGGTTTAATCCGTACTTCATTATTATTTTATCTCGGAGGTTTGCCCTGTAAGGCACAAGAATTGTCTTTCCTTCTTCCTCTAATTGTGTATGTATTTCTTGAATAGTAGAAGTAAAGTTTCGTTCGGAGGCGTCTTGAATATCTTCCCAATGTCTGGTAATAATAGTCGGACTCAAACCAAATTTTTTGAAATATCTGTACCAACTGTACGGTCTGTGAGCACCAATAGAGTTATATGGGGGATAGTCATATACGAGAATTAGGGCTTTTTTCAATAGGATGATTTTATCAAATTTGACAAAAGGTTAGCTTTAAACTCAAAAGTATTAAAATTTTACAGCAAAGGAAGTGAACGAAGGGCACAATAACTCTAATTCAGAAGTAGATTTTTTTTATGATGGTAAAATACTGCCTTTTGATGCCGAAAGTTTCGACTCTATTTATAGCAGCGAGGTATTTGAGCACATTTTCAACCTAGAAGAAATATTGAGCGAGCTCAACAGGGTTCTCAAAACTAACGGCTATGTTTTATTAACCTTTCCCTTTGCTTGGCCGGAACACGAACAACCTCACGACTTTGCTCGCTACACTACTTTCGGGGCAAAAAGCTTATTTGAGCGTCATAGCTTTGAAGTTGTAGCGGCAGAAAAGGGACTTAACTTTTTTCAGACAGTTCTTCAGTTGTGGTCTGCGTTTTTGTACTACCACGTTTTCCCGAAACCAAATGCTTTAAAGGCACTGCTAACCCTATTTTTTATTGCTCCCATAAATATATTAGCCGTTTTACTTGCGCCTATCATGCCTAAAAATGCAGATTTATATGCTTCGAATATTTTTGTTTTAAAGAAAAAAGGATGAAAAGCAGGAAGCTATTATTTGTTGTGATGAGCTTGGGATTGATTGTGCGCCTCCTCTACCTGTGGCTTGGCACAAAAATCTACCCTGCACGCCCCGATATTTTTACCGATTCTGACACGTGGCTTTGGTTCAACTCTTTTAAAAATTTGTACGAACTGGGTGTTTACTCTTCCGACCTTTCGCTCGAATACGGTATTGTGAGCAGAACACCCGGCTACTCTTTTTTTATTGGGATTTTCTACGTGCTTTTCGGAGGCGATAAATCGCTGATTTTCCCCGCTATCGGGTACGCACAGCTTTTTTTAGATGTGTTAGCGGTGTGGTTCGTTTTTAAAATTGTTTCCCAACTTTTTCAATCCAAAAAAACAGCTCTCATTGCCGCTTTTATTTATGCATTTTATCCTTTTGTGATGGTGCATAATCCTGTCGCTTATTCCGAAAGCTTAAGTATTTTCTTGCTGCTGCTTTCGTTTTATGCTTATTGCTATGCCCCACAACGCCTAAAATGGTTTACCGTAGGTTCTATCTTGGGCATTGCCACTTTGGTTCGCCCTCAAATCTCCCTTTTTATCCCTCTTTTTGGGTTGATTTTGTTGTATGAAAATCGAAAAAGCTTTTCCTCAATAGTAAAATTAGGCACATTGCTCACATTGGGTGTACTGCTTACCTACGGAATGTGGCCTTTGCGAAATTATATCAATCATAAAAAAATAGTCTTAACCCAAGATTTACGAGGCTTTAGCAATTGGGGCGAAGATGTAATTAACTTTATGACCCTCATGCATTCGGTAAAAGAAAACTGGCAGCCACAATTTGGGCAAATCCTTAGAAACGAGAAAGTGGAAACGCCTGAGTTGTTAAAACGAAACCTAGAAAACGAGACACTTTTTCAGGAAACTATCAAAAAAGCACAACACTGTTCTTTTGGGTTCAGCCAATGGCAAACCATGGGGTACTGGAAAAAGCCCCTTACCGAACAAGGTTGTACCCAAGAAGTAGCCAACGGATTTGCCCTTTTGCGGCAAAAAGTAATTGAGCAATATCCTTTTGAATACTATGTCAGAATTCCATTATTGAACCTGCGGAAAGCCCTTTTTAAAATTAACTTGCACGATGCCTCAAAATCAAACGCTTTTATTTCTTTGCTGTTTCTGTATCGTAGTTTTCTTATTTTTATAGGATTGGCAGGTAGCTTTCTTTGGCTAAAATCAACCGAAACGCAGTACAAACCCATTGTACTTTTGATTTTGGTGTACTTTATTGGTTGGTACGTATTGCTTTGTGCAGGTACAGGAGTGCAAATGCGCAACATCGAAATGCGCTACTTTCTACCTGCCGATGAAATTTTACTTTTCCCAGCGGTTTATCTTATAAAGCAGTTGTTATGGGGCAAAAATGATTGGCAACAAGAAGGTATCTGAAAGAATATTGAGCTGAATTTATAAAATTGAGAATCAGTTTATAAGCTGATAGTTGAAGCAAGTTTGAAAAGCGATGCCTTCCATAACAAAAAAGTTATAGAACTTCCCATGGACTTCTAAAAGATTTATGCTTGGGCGTTTCCAGTGTCATTTCGGCAATATTTCACGGTAATTGATTTAAACATGTTCTAATTATCATTTTTGAAACAGAAATTACGTAAATTTTCCCCTTAAACAGTACAGATAATCTAACCAAAAACACAACTCTAATGACTCCTTATCCTCAGTATCGAATCCTTTCTATAGACGGTGGTGGCATCCGTGGCTATATTCCGGCCCTTGTGCTTGCCGAGATTGAAAAAAGAACGGGGAAGCGAATTGCCGAAATGTTCGATATGATTGCAGGGACTTCAACAGGAGGAATTTTAGCCCTTGGGTTAACCATTCCCGATGCGAACGGGAAACCAAAATACTCGGCAGAAGACTTATCAAATCTCTACCTAGAAAATGGAAAAACGATTTTCTCTCGCAGTACTTGGCAAAAGATACGCTCTGCCTCAGGCATTGCCGACGAAAAGTATAGGCAAGATGGGATAGAGTCTATTTTAAAAGACTATTTTGGAGAGAATAATTTGAGCGATACACTCATTGATGTGCTTATTACTAGTTACGACTTGGAAACCCGCAAACCGCTATTTTTCAAAAGCACAAAAGCCAAGAAAGATAACAACAGAAACTTTAAAATATGGGAAGCAGCAAGGGCAACTTCTGCCGCGCCAACTTATTTTGAGCCATTACAACTCTTCACCAGAAATCGGGCGAAGCAATTTGGGCTAGTCGATGGAGGCGTTTTTGCCAACAACCCTGCTATGTGCGCCTTTGCCGAAGCTACGGCGATGGATAAAAAAGACTTATTAGTGGTTTCCCTCGGAACAGGAGAAACCAACAAGCCTTATTTGTATTCCGAAGCAAAAAAATGGGGTTTAGTACAATGGATAAAACCAATTATTAGCGTAATGATGGATGGAAATAGCGATACGGTTTCCTACCAATTAGATCAGGTGCTGAGTGCTAACCCTAAAAGCAATTATTACAGGCTGCAAACTAAATTGATAGAGGGAAGTGAGGAAATGGACAATGCAGGCAAGGAAAATATGAAACTCTTAAAAGTGGTTGCCGATGACCTGATTACAAAAAACAATGCAACGGTGGGGGAAATCTGCAACAATTTAATGGATACTACTCCTGA
>CAZFQW010000117.1:7397-8439 GCA_964521225.1 uncultured Roseobacteraceae bacterium | reverse complement strand
TCAAAAAATTTGTAATCTCCCTTATACACTAAATTCTATACAGGCTCAATTTAATTAATCCCTGATTTTTTTCTTTCCCCATGCTTAAAGGCACTTTCCATCTGAAACTTAACAAACGCCTCTTTGAAGACACCAAACGAAGAAAAATATTCTCGTTTAATTTCATTTAAATACAAATAAACACCAGGCTTTTTTTGCTCGAAATAATCGGTGAACATTGCTACATTAATTACCTGTATATCAGGGTTTTTCTGTGCAACTCTAAACGCCCCTTTTTCAACTTGAAAGTGCTGTTGAAAGGCTGACTTTATTTCTCCTTGCGGAAAGATAAGTACCATATTATCAGGGTTTTCTAATAGCCGATGTGTGAAGTTTAACGACTCGATTAGGCTGCGGCTGTTACGAGCGACAGAATAAGCCCCTGAGTAGCGAAGGAATTTATTTTTTTCTAAATTCTCTTCTAACATCATTACATGAAATCTCTTTTTAAATAACATTTCGTTGAGTTTATATAAAAAAAAACCATCCCACCAACTAAAGTGGTTCGCTACTACTAACAACCCCTTGTCTTTTTTTATAGGAAAAGAATTATCGAAATAAAATCCATGAAATTCTTTTTGAATTATAAATCGGAAGTAAGCGCCCCAAAGTGGCGAGTATATTTTATGATACTTCGGATAAATCATAGTGCCGCCTTTGCATATTCTCCTCACTTATAACAAAGTTATTCTCCTTTTTAAATGCTGTAAAATTATTTCCTGCTGTCCTTCTGTGGGAGCAATAATCAATTCTCCTAATTTTACAATTTTTTTATTGATGAGCAACTCGTCCCATACGGAGAGGCGTAAAATTTTAATTGGGTGAATAAGTGGGGTAATATCCTGAAGGAAATCGCACCATGCTCTGTATTTCCACGCAGCAGAACCTTGCCCCCCTAAATCGCCTGACTCCTCTGATAAACCAAAAGCTTTTTCAGCGTATCTATGATGCCATTTTTCCTTTGCCATTCCTGCTTTTAGACACTCTTTTTCTCTTTTACGGC